>NZ_JAAFYZ010000116.1 GCF_018274385.1 Catenulispora pinistramenti
ATCGGGGGCCGGGCTTCGAGCTCGACGCGGTGGGGGCGGACCGGATGGGGATTCGGGAGTCGATAGTCGGACGGATGGCGCGCCATGGCGGGCGGGCCGAGGTGCGGACGGCGCCGGGGGCCGGTACCGAGATCTGGTTGGAGATGCCCGGTGGCTGATTTCGAGCAGAGCATGCCCGGGGCCGACACAAGCCCAGCAGGCCCAAGCCCGGCGAGTTCCGCAAGCCCAGCAACTTCCGCAAGCCCAGCAAGTTCGGCACCAGCCGACTCAGCCGCAGCCGATACCGTGGCGCCGGGCCCCATCACCATCGTCCTCGTCGACGACCACCAGATGTTCCGTGCCGGAGTCCGGGCCGAGCTCTGCCGCGCCGCCGAGGCCGCGGGTCTTTCGATCGACATCGTCGGTGAGGCGGATGACGCTGAGCGCGCTGTAGCCGTCATCGCGGCGGCCCGGCCACGGGTGGTGCTGCTCGACGTGCATCTGCCCGGGGGCGGCGGTGTGGCGGTGCTGGAGCGGTCGCTGGCGGTCGTGCCGGAGGCGCGCTTTCTCGCGTTGTCGGTCTCGGACGCCGCCGAGGACGTCATCGCCGTCATCCGGGCCGGCGCACGCGGGTATGTCACCAAGTCCATCAGCGGCGCGGAGTTGGCCGATGCGGTGCGGCGGGTGGCCGAGGGCGACGCGTTCTTCTCGCCGCGCCTCGCCGGCTTCGTGCTCGACGCGTTCTCCGGCGGTGGTGTGGCGAGCCGCGACGAGGAGCTGGACCGACTGACTCCGCGCGAGCGGGAGGTGCTGCGGTTCATCGCGCGCGGCTACGCCTACAAGGAAGTCGCCCGCGAGTTGGTCATCTCGATCAAGACCGTTGAGACGCACGTGTCCTCGGTGCTGCGCAAACTGCAACTGGCCAACCGCCGGGAGCTCTCCCGTTGGGCGAGCGACCGGCGGTTGGCCTAGGCCGGAACTGGAACTAAAACCAGAGCTAGCGCTAGCGCCAGGGCTAGAACTTCAGCGTGCCCGGCCCGGTGATGACGATCGCCTGGCTGAGGAAGGCCTGGGTCCCGTTGCACGGCTGCCCCGCCGTCGGCTTGTCGACCTCGTCGAGGGCGATGGTCAGCGTGAACGAGCCGTCAGCACCCTTATACGAGCCGGTCCCGGAGCCCGTCACGACCGGGACCTGTTGCGTCACCGTCAGGTTGCCGGAGCAGGTCGCCGGGTCGGTCGGGAAGCGGCCGGCCATCGCGGCGACGAAGGCCTTGTCGATCGAGGCGATGTCGAGGCGGAACGTGCCGTGCGTCAGCTTCAGCTCCAGCTGGCTGTTGTGCTCGGGGTTGACCGAGCCGTCCGGGTTGACGCTGACGGCCTGGCCGTAGTCGGCGACCGCACCGGTGACGATCACCTGCTGGGTGGGGCCGTCGTCGGGGCTGTAGGCGGTCAGGTGGGCGGCGCTGGCCGGTGCCGAGGCGGGCTTCGCCGTGGCGCTGGCGGCCGAGCAGCCGAGGATGGTCAGGCCGGCCAGGGTCACGGCGGCGGTGGTGCTGGCGAGCAGCTTCTTTGTCATGCCCACCAATGTGTCGGCGGCGAGGCGCCCGCGGATCGGGGACGGACCCTGGTCTTGCCCTGATCGAACCCTGATCGAACCCTGATAAGCCCAGCCGGTCCTCGGACGGCCCGAGCACCGGGCGTCAGGGAGGCGAAGCCGATCACGCGCGGATGCCAGGCGCGCGAAAGAAAACGCTGTGCCGCCCGGACCCGGGCGGCACAGCGCGCAGAACCGAGCTACTTGGCAGCCGCCTTCTTGGCCGCCGGCTTCTTCTCGTCGTCGCCGCTGCCGGCGCCGTCGGCCTCGACCTGGCTGGCCGGCACGAACTCGGCGGCCGGGCCGGTGCCGGTCTTGTGGAAGCGCAGCGCCTCCCACAGCGGGCCGGGGATGACGTGTATGCCGTAGTGCGCGCGGTGGTGGTTCGCGCACAGCACCTCGAGGTTACCCGGGGACTCCGCCCACTTCTGGAAGTCCTCGTCGGTCTCGAAGTGCAGCCCCAGGGCCTGCATGATCTTCTTCTCGTCGACCTGGTTGATCTGCGAGAACTCCACGTGCGTGTGGTGCAGTTCCGGCTCGCCGTCGCACAGGTCGTCGTTGATGATGCACTGCCACATGCCCTGCCGCTTCAGCCGCGACTTGGCCTGCTCGAAGAGGTGGTAGTGCGGGTCGTCCTCGCGCGGGGAGTGCTCGGGGACGTGGGTCAGGATGTGGACGGTGAGCATCTGGTCGTGCTCGAGCGTCTTGCCCGTGCCCTTGGACACCGTCGGGTGGGTCGGGGAACCGCTCTGGACCGGCTCGTGCGTGTGCGTGGCGGCCCGGGGAGCGGGCACGGCCGCGGCGGTCTTCTTGGCCGCGGGGGCGGCCTTGGCGGGCTCGTGCTCGCCGGCGGCGGCCGCCTTCTTCGCAGGGGCCTTCTTGGCGGGCGCCTTCGCCACCGCCTCAGCCTTCTGCTCCTCCTGAGCGCGGCGATGCGCTTCCTCCGGGCCGACTTCCTCGTCGGAACTGAACAGCTTGCTCATCCAGCCCATCGGGCTTCTCCCCACCATGCTGACTCGCTAGCGACAACCGCTTAATCGGGGCCGACCCTAGCCCCTCTCAGGGGATTGCATCAAGACAGAGGAAACCACGTCGGCGGCGGTGTCACAGTCCTGAGCCGACACGTCCAAGTGCGTCACGATCCGCAGCAGTTTCGGCCCGAAGGCGGAGATCCGCACGCCCTTGGCGAAACATTCCTTTGCGACCGCCGGGGCGTCGTCGGCGTCGACGAGCACGATGTTGGTCTCCGGGTCGCGCACCGAGGCCCCGGCCGACCGCAGCGCCGCCGCGATCCGGGCGGCGTTCTCATGGTCCTGCGACAGGCGCTCCAGATTGTGGTCGAGCGCGTATTGCGCGCCGGCGGCCAGGATTCCGGCCTGCCGCATCGATCCGCCGAGCCGCCGGCGCAGCGAGCGCGCCTGCTCGGAACGGCCGGGCGGGAGCAGCACCAGCGAGCCGGCCGGGGCGCCGAGGCCCTTGGACATGCAGACCGCCATCGTGTGCGCGATCGCGCCGTACTCCCGCAACGGGACGCCGGTGGCCGCGTGCGCGTTCCAGATGCGCGCGCCGTCCAGATGCAGTCCGAGGCCGAAGGAGTCAGCCAGGGCCCTGATCTCCCGCAGCGTCTCGATGGGATAGACGGCGCCGCCGCCGCGGTTGTGGGTGTTCTCCACCTCCAGCGCGCGGGTACCAACCGTGTATCGGTCGCCGACGCGGATCATCGCGGCGAGGCCGGCCGGGTCCAGGAGCCCGCGCACGGAGGGCAGGGTGCGGGTCTGGATCCCGGCGTGGGCCGCCAGGCCGCCGTTCTCGTGGGCGACGATGTGCGCGTCGGCGTCGCAGATCAGCTCCTCGCCGGGGCCGACCTGCAGCCGGATCCCGATGTGGTTGGCCATGATCCCGGTCGGGACGAACATCGCGTCGCCGAATCCGAACCGGGCCGCGACGTCCTCCTCCAGCCGCCGGACGGTCGGGTCCTCGCCGTACTGGTCGTCGCCGACCTGCGCGGCCGCGATCGCCTCCCGCATCGGCTGGGAGGGCTTGGTGACGGTGTCGCTGCGGAGGTCGATCGGGTGCTGGATGCTCAGGGTCGCCATGCCCTGAAACGTATCGCTCCCGCCCCGGCGAAGCCGGGACGGGAGCCACGGTGGTCCTCAGCGGTGGGCGCGCAGCATCTCCGCGACGAGGAACGCCAGGTCCAGCGACTGGCTGCGGTTCAGCCGGGGGTCGCACAGCGTCTCGTAGCGCTGGTGCAGGGCGTCGAAGTGGATCTCCTCGCCGCCGCCGACGCACTCGGTGACGTCCTCGCCGGTGAGTTCGACGTGGATGCCGCCGGGGTGCGAGCCGAGCGCGTGGTGCACCTCGAAGAAGCCCTTGACCTCGTCCAGCACATCGTCGAAGCGCCGGGTCTTGTGACCCGAGGGCGCCTCGAAGGTGTTGCCGTGCATCGGGTCGCAGATCCAGGCCACCTGGTGGCCCTCGCCGCGCACCTTCTCCACCAGCGCCGGCAGCTTCTCCCGCACCTGCCCGGCACCCATGCGCACGATGAACGACAGCCGGCCGGGCTCCCGGTCCGGGTCCAGCCGGTCCAGGTAGGCCAGCGCGTCGTCCGGGCTGGTCGTCGGGCCCAGCTTGATGCCGATCGGGTTGCTGATCCGGCTGAAGTACTCGACGTGCGCGCCGAACAGGTCGCGGGTGCGCTCGCCGATCCAGATGTAGTGGCCGCTGGTCGCGTAGGGGTTGCCGGTGCGCGAGTCGATGCGGGTCAGCGCCGACTCGTAGGGCAGGACCAGGCCCTCGTGCGCGGCGTAGAACTCCACGGTGCGCAGTTCCTCGGGGTCGGTCCCGCACGCGCGCATGAACTGCAGCGCCCGGTCGATCTCCCCGGCCAGCACCTCGTAGCGCTCGCCGGAGGGCGATCCGGCCACGAAGTCCTGGTTCCAGGCGTGGACCTGCCGCATGTCGGCGTAGCCACCGGTGGTGAAGGCGCGGACCAGGTTCAGCGTGGAGGCGCTGGCCTGGTACATGCGCAGCAGGCGCTTGGGGTCGGGGGTGCGGGCCTCGGGGGTGAAGTCGAAGCCGTTGATCGAGTCGCCCCGGTAGGCCGGCAGGGTGATGCCGTCGCGGGTCTCGGTGCCCTTGGACCGCGGCTTGGAGTACTGGCCGGCGATCCGCCCGACCTTCACCACCGGCAGCGAGGCCGCGTAGGTGAGGACGACGGCCATCTGCAGCAGCGTCTTGAGCTTGGCGCGGATCGCGTCGGCGGTGACCCCGGCGAAGGTCTCGGCGCAGTCGCCGCCGGTGAGCAGGAACGCCTCACCCCGGGCGACATCGGCGATGCGGGCCTTGAGCAGATCCGCCTCGCCGGCGAAGACCAGCGGCGGATACGAGCGGAGCTCGGAGACAGCGTCGGCCAGGACGGCGGCGTCCGGCCACTCCGGCTGCTGACCCGCGGGAAGCGCGGACCACGTGTCTTCGACGGACCCGGCACCGGCCGGATTCCTGACAACTTCGCTCATTGAGCCAGGGTACGCGAAGCTTCGGGGGGTTCCGTGGACGCGTCCAGTGCTTGGGACCCGGGCGTCCGAGCTGCGGATACGCTGTCAGCGCTGGGGATGGGGGTGCCGGTGGGGTGGGTGCGACAGATGGGAAGTCGCTAGTCCAACCGCTAGTCCAACCACCCCGGACGAGCCAGCCCGGACTCATAAGCCAGCACCACCAACTGCGCCCGGTCCCGGGCCCCGAGCTTCACCATGCTCCGGCTGACGTGCGTCTTGGCCGTCAGCGGGCTCAGCACCAGCCGGTCGGCGATCTCCTCGTTGCTCAGCCCGGCCGCGACCAGCGCCAGCACCTCCCGCTCCCGCTCGGTCAGGGCCTTGATCTGCTCGGCCGCCGGGTTCGGGCCGGTGCGCTTGCTGCGGACCGCGAACTCCTCGATCAGGCGCCGGGTCACGCTGGGGGCCAGCAGGGCCTCGCCGGCGGCGACCGCGCGCAGGCCGCGGAGCAGGTCCGCGGGTTCGGTGTCCTTCAGCAGGAAGCCGCTGGCGCCGGCCCGGATCGCCTCGAAGACGTACTCGTCGAGCTCGAAGGTGGTCAGGATCAGGATGCGGACGCCGGACAGCCGCTCGTCCGCGGTGATCATCCGGGTGGCCTCCAGGCCGTCGGTGCCGGGCATCCGGATGTCCATCAGGATCACGTCCGGGGCCACCTCCCCGGCCAGCCGGTACGCCTGGGCACCGTCGGTGGCCTCCCCGGCCACCTCGATCCCGTCCTGCACCTCCAGCAGCGCCCGGAAGCCGGCGCGCACCAGCGCCTGATCGTCGGCGAGCAGGACCCTGATCATGGCTGTTCCTCATCGGTGTCATTGGCGTGATCGGTGGCGTCGGCGTGATCGGTGGCGTCGGCATGGTCGGCGTCATCGGCGTGATCGGTGGCGTCGGTGTGATCGGCGTGATCGGCGGCGTCGGTGTCATCGGCGGCGGACGCGGACGACGCGGACGACGCCGGAAACGGGATGTGGGCATCGACCCGGAACCCACCGCCCGGCTGCGGTCCGGCAGTAAGCGTCCCACCGAACGCGGTCGCCCGCTCCCGCATCCCCGGCAGCCCGTTCCCGCCGGCCGAGGTCTCTCCCAGCGGACATCCGCGGCCGTCGTCGGTGATCCGCAGGTGCAGCCCGTCGGAGCACTCCACCAGGATCGTCGCGCGCCCGGCGTCGGCGTGCCGCACCACGTTCGTCAACGACTCCTGCACGATCCGGTACCCGGCCTGGCTCACCGCCAGCGGCACCCTGTCCAGGTCCCCGACCACGCTCAGCGCGACCTTCAGGCCCGCCGCCTCGGCCAGCTCCACCAGGTGACCCAACCGTCCCAGGTCGGGGGCCGGATCGCGGGGGGCCGCGCCGTCGCCGCGCAGCACGGTCAGCACCGAGCGGACCTCGCCGAGCGCGGACCGGCTGGCGTCCTTGATCGCGGACAGCGCGATCCGGGCCTGCTCGGGGCGGCGGTCCATGACCTCCAGCGCGACGTTGGCCTGCACCGCTATCAGTGAGATCGAGTGCGCCAGCACGTCGTGCAGCTCGCGGGCGATCTGCAGCCGCTCCTCGCTGGCCTGCCGCCGCGACTCCTCCTCGTGCGCCTTGACCTCCTGGTCGCGGGCCCTCTGCACCTCCAGCCCGCGCTGGCGCAGCAGGCGGAACAGCTCGGCCAGCATCAGCAGCGCCAGCAGCCAGCCGGCGGTGAACAGGATCTCGCTGGGGCTGCTGCGCAGCTGGCCCTTCGCGCTGTGCGTCGGCACGAAGATCATCCCGATCGCGAACAGCAGCGAGCCGGTCCAGACCTCGCGGCGGTAGCCGGTTCCGCCGATGACGATCACCGCGAGCAGGGCGTTCAGGAAGATCGGACCGTAGGCGTAGCCCATAAGGAGGTAGAGCAGGGTCGCGCCGAGGCAGACCGCCATCGCGATCCGCGGGGCCCGGCGCCGGTGGTGCAGCGCGACGGGGCCGGCGACGACCAGGACCCAGGCGAACCAGTCCAGCGGCCGGACCCCGTACTCGGCACGCTGGTGGCCGGTGTTGTGCCAGTGGCCGTAGGCACCCCAGGTCCCGACAACGTCGAAGACCAGCACGATCAGCGGCAGCACGACGGTCGAGCGTTCCATCCACAGCCAGGCCAGCCAGGGGCGCGAGGTCGGCTGCGGCTGTTCGGTCATGCTTGAACGCTAGATCAGATCGCGGGCCGCGGGTATCCGTCCAGCGGAGGCTGTGGGGCGGCGGCGGATACTCCGGGTGGAGTATGCGCCGGTCCCGGCCCTGTCGCCGCCAAGGCCGCCAAGGCCTCCAAGACCTTGATGTGCCGCCACACCGGGATCAGCGGCAGCACCCCGAACACCCCGAACGACATGTCGATCACCGACCACCAGAACGGGATGCCGCGGATCGGACCGCAGATGAGCGCCAGCGGGACGATCCCGGCGCAGGCGATCATGCCGAACTGGATCACCCACTTGTTGCGGACCGGGTCGCGCCAGGGCCCGTAGAAGGCCACGGCGATGGTCAGGTGGCCGAAGGCGAGCCAGTCGGTGCCGTAGGCGATGAACGGGTACTCGGCGTTGGTCTGCTTCAGTGCCTCGTGGGCACGGTCGATCCAGGCGGTGAGCCCGGCCGGCGCCGGGAGGTGGTGCAGCCAGGCGCTGAGCCAGCGGGTCTCGGTCTCCAGCGGGAAGGCGGTGACGCCGCTGAGGACCAGGCCGGTGATGAAGAGCGCGAGCCACAGGCGGATCCGGCGCAGGCGTCGGTCAGTGTCCACGAGCGTGAGAGTAGGGCGGGCACGGGCGGCGCCTTTGAGCGAGCGCCGATCGATCACACGTTCTTCACGCGGACACAGCCTTCACGCGAACGCAGCGGCTCTTCACGCGGCCCCGGCGGCTCTTCGCGCGGGCACGGGGTTTCTCACGCGAACGCGGCGGGCGCCGCCGGAAACCGGGGCGCCCGCCGCGCATCAGCTGGTGACTCAGAACTCTGATCTATCCGAAGAAGACCTTGGTTTACAGCGCTTGAACCTTGCGCTAACGGGAGCTTGACCACGCCGCGCCGACGCCATGTGAGGGCAAATTATCTTGGCTACGGATTGTAACCTATTGAGCGTGCGGCGCGACCCTCCACGCTACGCCCCGTCGCATGAGACGCTACTCAGTCACCGAGGCGTTGAGCGCGTCCAGGCCGAGCCGCCACGGGAACGGAGGCCGCGGCCCCGGCGCGCCCGGCACGTGCGGCGTGTTCCCGTCTGCCTCCTCGATGAGCACCCGGACGCCGTCGGCGCGCAGCTGCTCGACGGACCGGGGGAACGCCGAGTGCGCGGCTTGCCAGCTGTTCAGGTGCGGGAGCGCCACCAGCGGCAGCCCCTTGCCGATCCCTTCCGTGATCAGGCCAAGCGCCAACGTGTCGGCACTGCCCGCCGCCCACTTGTTGATCACATTGAAGGTAGCGGGCGCGACCAGGACCGCGTCGGCAGCCGGCAGGACATCCGGCTGCCCGGGCAGCTTGTAGCGCTGCCGCACCGGGTGCCCAGTGAGCGTCGCCAGCTCCTCGAGGGAATCCTCGAGCCACAGCGCTGCCGTCGGCGTCAGGATCAGGCACACGTCCCAGGCGCGGTCCTGCGCCTGCTTGATCGGGTCTGCGATGTCCAGCACCGGCGGCGCGGCGCACGCCACGAGGTAGAGGACCGGCCTGCGTGGCGTCTCAGCGTTTGTCACCCGCCTACTCCAGCGCGTGCGGCAAGGGCTCGCAACCTCCGATCATCTGCCGGTCGGCGCCCGGCGAGCAGCGCGGCGATCACGGCGCGCGACGGGGCCCAGCTCCGAATGTTCTGGGCGTCGTCCCGTTCGGCTTGCAGCAGCAGCCGTAGGGCCGCGTCGGGGTCGCCGGCCCGCTGTGCCGACCGGGCCGTGTCTACGAGGTGGTGGGTGCGCCGCTCGCGTGAGAGCGCCGCGAAGGCCGCGGGGTGGATCCGGGTTGCGGCGTCGATAGCCGCCTCGTAGCGGCCGAGGTCCCCGAGGATCGACGCCTCGTAGACGAGGACGTTGGTCAGGTTGAAGTCGGTCAGCCGGTAGTCGGCGTCAGGGGCGACACCCGCGGCCAGCCGCCGCGCCTCCTCGATTATGTCTGTCGCCAGTTCGGCCTGGGACAGTGCCGCTGCCGCGTAGGCCGCTTTTAGATGGACCATCCCGAGCGCCGACAGCCCTCCCTCGGCCAGGACGCTGAGTTCGGGCCCGTACTCATCGATCGTCCGCTCAGCGATGCCCAAGCCGATGTCGGCGCGGCCGGTTGCGGTGACCGCGTAGACAGCGCTTTGCGCGGACAGTGCGACACCGATGGGGTCGCCTACGGCGCGGGCCCGCATCAACGCCTCGTCCCCTGCGGCCCAGCCGCCGAGGGTGTCGCCTAGCTTTGTCAGGGTGATCGCGGCCAGGTGGCAGACGTCCGCGAGCTGACTCAGTATGCGGGGGTCGCCGGTGCTGTCTTCGGCCGCGCGCGCGGTGTCGATGAGTCGGGGCAGGAGTCTCACCACGTCCTGCCAGCGTCCGGCATGGAATGCGGCATAGCCGTAGGTGGTCTGCTGCGTGACGTCGACGCCTGCCGGGTCGCTAGTAGGGCTCGGGGCCAGCAGCGCCGAGCGCACGGTTTCCACAAAGGCATGCTCGGCGGCCGGCTTGTCGTCGACGAGTTCGGACAGCGGAACCGACAGTGTCGTTGCGAGCTGTTTCAGCAGGCTGATCTTGGGGTCGGATTGCACACCGCCGGCTTCGAAGGCTTTGACCCACGGCAGGCTCTTCGCGAGGGCGGCGGCGAGCTGCTGCTGGGTCATGCCGCGTTGGCGGCGCATGTTCTTGACGCGCTGGCCGATGTCGAGCTCGTCGATGATCGCCCCTGTTGTCGGCACCCGATGGTGACGGTATAGGAACCATATACCTACGGAGCGTGAGTACAGCACTAGCGTCTGATCCGCCAGCTCAGAAGACTACGAAGGAGCCCCGGTGGATCAACTCGAAGCGTGGGCGGTGCGGGGCCGCATCGCCACGGCGGTCAGGAGCGTGCACGAAGCCCTGACCGCACTGGCGCTCAGCAGCAGAGAACTCAGAGATGCGATGACTGAGGCGGTACAGCTCGGCATCTGCGATACGGCCACGCCCGAGACGGAGAGCCGAAATGCAGCCTGACGCGCCCGTGACCGAAGTCATCGTTCTGGACGTCGGCGGCTGGATCTCCGGGCCAGCTGCCGACGTGATCGCCCCGCAGATGGCCCGTGACATCCGTGACGGCCGCGAGGGTGTCCTCATGGCGGACCCGAGCGACCACCACAGCTGCGGAATGTTCTGGCTACGGCCGGTCGGCGGCGGCCGCGAGTGGGACGTGCCGAAGCGGTACCTGCAAATGATCGACAACAGCGATGAGAGCGCCGCGTGACCGTCCGCACCAGCCAGCACGGCGACCTCATTGTGTACGCCGGCCGTCCCGACGAGCTCGCCGCCATCGCCTGCGAGTACGCCAACGGCCGGCGCCCCATGCCGCACGGACTGAGCGCCAGGCTCCTGGCGAACGTCGCAGAGCGCCTGCGCACCGGCTCCTACCCGGCCTTCAACCTGGGGCCGGTGCGCTTCTATCGCGACCGCGCCGACGGCGCGCCGTTCCGTGGCCCCTACGCGCCGGCGCCGGATCCCGAATGGCTGGCGCAGCAGGACGCACGCCTGGGGTCTCGGGCGTGAGGTACATCGAGATCGGCTTTGTCGTGCTCGCCATCACCGGCGTGGCCCGGGCTCGGGTGCACCACTGGCGAGCCGGGCACCGAGCAGACCTTGGGGCGCCGATGCCGCTGATCGTTGACGCTGAGGCGCTAGCTACCTACGACGGCATCCGCCACGAGCTGCGATCTGCACGGAAGGAGGCCGGGCTCTTCCAGGGCGAAGCCGCCAAGCTCTTGTCGATTGGGCAGACGAGGCTATCTGGGTGGGAGACCGGCTCCCAGGAGCCGTCCGTGAACCAGCTGAGCGGGTGGGCCGAACAGTTCAGGCGGCGCCTCGTCATTCTTGATCACAATGGCCAGCCGTGGCCTGAACTGGCACGTCGGCAGCCTGGCTAGAGCCTGGAGCACGTCAGGTGCCGACGCCTGGTTACACCCCTGCGGCGCCGACGCCAGGCGCGCGCTTTGGGCCTCGGCGTCCTCGGGCAGCGGTGTGGCGTCTCCAGCGGCACCATCAGGCGGTGGGAACTGACACAGGTATTGCCGTCTCCGATCGCCCTGGTCGTGTGGGCGCAGCAGCTTGGATGTCGTCCGGCGCTGGTGCTGGACAAGGCACGGCGGCGCACCTGAGACCCCCCACCGCCCGGTCCCCGCAGTCGACCGGGCGGTGGGTTCCAGCAACGTCTACCGAAACCGGCCCACCTCGGGCCACGATGGAAGGAGAGGCCTGATGGCCAGGAGGCCGAAGTTTGACCCGAACAAAGTAGTGATTTCTTCGGTTGGGCGCCTTACGCTTGGCAGAAGACACCCAACCGAGGCCACGATCTAGCCTATGACCTGCTACGAAGCGGCCATCGACCTGTAGGTCTTAACCGAAGAAGACCTTGGCCTCCTCGTAGAGCGACATCGGCACCGTCTTCAGCGTCTTCGTGGCGTCGGCCAGCGGCACCCGGATGATGTCCGTCCCGCGCAGCGCGACCATCTTCCCCCAGTCGCCGTCGTGCACCGCGTCGATGGCGTGCAGGCCGAAGCGGGTGGCGAGCCAGCGGTCGAAGGGCGAGGGGGTGCCGCCGCGCTGGGTGTGGCCCAGGACCGTGGTGCGGGCCTCCTTCTTCGTGCGGTGCTCGATCTCGGCGGCCAGCCGCTCGCCGATGCCGCCGAGCCGGACGTGGCCGAAGGCGTCCAGTTCCCCGGTCTGGATCTGCATCTGGCCGTCCTTGGGGTGCGCGCCCTCGGCGACCACGACGATCGGGGCGTAGCCGCGGGCGAAGCGGGACTCGATCCAGCCGCAGACCTCGTCGATGTCGAAGGTGACCTCCGGGATGAGGATCACGTTGGCGCCGCCGGCCATGCCGGAGTGCAGGGCGATCCAGCCCGCGTGCCGGCCCATCACCTCCACGATCAGGGCCCGGGAGTGCGATTCGGCAGTGGTGTGGAGGCGGTCGATGGCCTCGGTGGCGACATGGACGGCGGTGTCGAAGCCGAAGGTGTAGTCGGTGGCGTTCAGGTCGTTGTCAATGGTCTTCGGTACGCCGACGACGTGCACGCCGTGCTGGTCGCCGAGCACCGTGGCCACGCCCAGGGTGTCCTCGCCGCCGATCGCGATCAGCGCGTCCACCTCCTCGGCCGCCAGGTTCTCCTTGATCCGCTCGACGCCGCCCTCGACCTTCAACGGGTTGGTGCGCGAGGACCCGAGGATGGTGCCGCCGCGGGGCAGGATGCCGCGCACCGCCTCGACGTCCAGCGGCTTGGTCATCCGGTCCAACGGCCCTTTCCAGCCGTCCCGGAAACCCACGAACTCCAAGCCGTAGAACTGCACGCCCTTGCGGACCGCCGCGCGGATCACCGCGTTCAAGCCCGGGCAGTCCCCGCCGCCGGTCAGCACTCCGATGCGCATGGCCACACTCCCTGATGTTCACGATGTGATCTGGGTCACCGTACGATCACCGCCACCGTAACCGCTACGAGGCGGTAACCAGAAGCCGACGATCACCTGCCGAGACACATCGATCACATCAGGTGATCTTCGCGCAGGGGTATGGCAGCCCGGGGGATTACGCCCGCGAGCCGATGTGCGATGGATACCCCGCATGACAGCGTTCGAACATGACGACCACATCGTTCACCAGCCGTCGCGAACCCGGACGCCGCACCTTGTTGGGCGCCACATTGGCCGCCGGGGCCGCGGTGCCGTTGGGGCTGGCATCCCGGGCTTCGGCGGCGACCGGCTCCGCCGCCGCAACCGCAACCGGCCGGGGCACTACCGCCGGCGCGCCGACAAGCCCGACCGCCAAGGCGGCCACCGGCGCCCCGGCGCAGCTCCTGATCCCGCCCCCGACCGGCCCGCACCGGGTCGGCACCGTGGACCTGCACCTGGTCGACGCCTCCCGCCCCGACCCGCTGAACCCGGGCCGCCCGTACCCGCTGATGGCCAGCATCTGGTACCCGGCCCGGGACGCCGACCGCTTCCCCGTCGCACCCTGGATGCCGGCCGGCGTCTTCCAGGCCTGGCTGGCCGGCGTCGGCTTCCCGCCGACCTCCCTGCCGGTCCCGGCCACCGTCGGGCACATCGGCGCCCCGGTGCGCCGCGGCGGACGGCCCCGGCCGGTCATCGTCTTCTCGCACGGCGCGCACGACCACCGCTCCGACACCACCACCGTGGTCCAGCAGTTGGTCAGCCACGGCTACATCGTGGCCACCGTGGACCACACCTACGACGCCTACACGCAGTTCCCCGGCGGCCCGGTCCTCTCCCCCGACTTCACCGACCGGGTCCCGATGTCCCCGAGCGACTTCGCCGCCGACGCCCGCTTCCTCCTTGACGCCATTGAGGAGATCGCCGCCGGCCGCAACCCCGACGTCGACCGGCACCCGCTGCCCGACGGCCTGCCGGGCGCCCTCGATCTGGACCGGATCGGCATGTTCGGCTGGTCCAAGGGCGGCACCGCGACCGCCCTGGCCACCCTGGCCGACGACCGGATCCGGGCCGGCCTGAGCTTCGACGGGCCGATGCAGCCGACCATCACCACCGACCTGGCCAAGCCCTTCATGATGATGAGCGCGGTCTTCACCCGCTCGACCGATCCGGACGCCCAGGAGTTCTGGACCCACCTCAAGGGCTGGCGGCGCTACCTCCAGCTCAACGGCGCCCAACACATCTCCTTCAGCGATTCCGAGGGCCTGATCGGGCCGGCGGCGCAGCTGCTCGGGCTGGACCAGGCCGGGGTGCAGAGCTTCATCGGCACGATGGACGCCGGTGAGGGCGTGCGGATCCAGCAGGCCTACCCGCTCGCGTTCTTCGATCTGCATCTGCGGCACCGGCCCAGCCCGCTGCTCGACGGGCCGTCGCCGAGCTTCCCGGACGTGCAGTTCATCGCATAAGGCAGCGCCCACTGACGTGCGGCAGCGCGTCTGAGGCGCCTCAGGGCACGAGCGGGGCCTTCACCACCCGCTCCCCCGCCGCGCGATCCCCGGTCCACGTCAGCCCGGCGGCGTCCGGACCGATCCGGTTCCACAGCAGCAACGCCAGGTCCGAGGCCGTACCCGCGGCCTCGGACACCGGCTCGCCGGGCCCGTACGTCCAGGACCGGCCGACGTCGGTGGCGCTCAGTTTCAGCGCGGTCTGCGGCTCGGCGGCCAGACCGCGCTTGACCATGCGCGGGGCGAAGAGCTCGAACACCTCGGTGACCGCGTCGGCGGCGAACGGCGGGTCCAGTGGCTCGGCCGTGCCGAGCGCGTTCTGCGCGTCCCAGCGGTGCATCCGGGTCTCGTGCGCGCGCCGCCGCTGCCAGAAGCCGACGGTGCGCGGCATCAGGCTGCTGAAGGTCCAGGCCTCGGTCCCGGCGTCGGTGTCGAGCGCGGTGGTGATCTGGTCGACCGTGCTGAGGAACCAGGTGTGCAGGGACGCGGGGTCGTGCGGGGCGGTGCGTTCCTGGTCGTTGCGGCCGTGCCCCTCCTGTACGGCGGTGGTCACCCACAGGTTGCCGTTGCCGAGGTGGTCGGTGAGCTCGTAGAGCGTCCAGGGGGCGCAGGACGCCACCTGCCGGTCCAGGTCGTCCTTGGTCAGGCCGACGAGCAGCCCGGCGTAGGCGTCCAGCTCGGAGCGCAGCACGCTGAAGAAGTCGAAATCGCCGAAGTCGAAATCATCCATGGGGCGGAAGCTACCCCAGGGACACGGCCGACACGTCCGATTTCCGCCGGTCGGGAAGGGACCGGCGGGACCGGCTTCATTCGTCGTCCTCGTCCAGGCCCTGGGCGATGGCGTAGCGCACCAGCTCGACCCGGTTGTGCAGCTGGAGTTTGTTGAGCGTGTTCTGGACGTGGTTCTGGACCGTGCGGTGGGAGAGCACCAGCCGGTCGGCGATCTGCTTGTAGGACAGGCCCTTGGCGACCAGCCGCAGCACCTCGGTCTCGCGCTCGGTGAGGCGCGGGGTGTCGGCGGCGGCCTCGGCCCCGGCGCCCGGCGGGACCATCGCCAGCTTGCGGAACTCGCCGAGCACCAGTCCGGCCAGGCCCGGGGTGAACACCGGGTCGCCGACCGCGATGCGTTCCACGGCGGCCAGCAGTTCCTCGCGGCTGGCCGACTTCACCAGGTAGCCGATCGCGCCGGCCTTCACCGCCTGCAGGACGTCCTGCTGCTCGCCGGAGGCCGAGAGTACCAATACCTTGACATCGGGGTCGGCGGCCACCAGCCGGGCCGTCACCTCCGCGCCGGAGAGCTTGGGCATCTGCATGTCCAGCACCACGACCTGCGGCCGCGCGGCCGTGCCGCGGCGCACCGCCTCCTCGCCGTCCCCCGCCGTGGCCACCACGTCGTACCCGGCCTCGGCGAGGTCACGGGCCACCGCGTCCCGCCACATCGGGTGGTCGTCGGCGACCATGACCCTGACCTGAGTGTTCACGGTCCCCGACTCTACAAAGGGCCGGCCACTCACCGCACTGGTCATTTCCCCGCTCACCTCAGGGCCCTGCGCATGGCGGCCACCGAGGTCGCGGCGCCGCGCGGCTGCGGCACGCGCGGTACCCGCATCTCGACCTCAGTGCCCTGACCTGGGATGGAGATCACGTCGACGTGCCCGCCGACGTCGGTGAGCCGGCCCTGGATGGAGTGCGCGACGCCGAGCCGGCCGCCCCGGCGGGCTTCGGCAAGCCGGCCGGCCGGGATGCCGGGGCCGTCGTCCCGGACGGTCACCACGACCGCTTCGCTCTCGTCCTCGACCAGGATCCAGGCCCGGGCGCCCAGGCCGTCGGCGCCGGGGCCGCCGTGCACCCGGACGTTGTCCAGGGCGGCCGCCACCGCCGCGGCGATCTCCCGCGCCACCGGGCTGGGCAGCGTCACCGGGGTACCGGGGCCGGCCAGCGTCACCCGGGGCCCGGCCAGGCGGCCGAGCACCGCGGTCAGATCCAGGTCCACCGGGTCGCCGTCCTCGTCGTCGGTGTCGTGCCAGCTGTTCACCAGGGAACGCAGCGCCCGCTCCTGCTCCCCGGCCATGCGCCCGAGGTCCGCCCCGGCTCCGCCGATCTCCGCACCGCGCCGCTGGACCAGGGCCAGCACCTGCAGCACGCCGTCGTGGATGTCGCGGGCCAGCCGCTGCCGCTCGCGGGTGGCGGCCTCCAGGCGCTGGGCCCGGACCAGGGTGAGCTCGGCGGTGCGGCCGAGTTCGACGACGTAGCCGATGGCGGCGCCGGTCAGGCCCAGCAGCACGATGTTGTGGATCGAGTCCTGACTCAGCGCCCCGCGCTCGACCAGGTCGGCCAGCCCCATCACCCCGGCCGCCGCCACGCCGCCGCGCCAGCCCAGCGCGACGGCCACGGCGATCACCGGAGCCGAGGCCCAGACCGTGGGCAGGGTGAGGGCGCCGGAATCGATCCGGGACGCGGTGTCGACCAGATCCGTGCTCAAGACGGCGGCGGCGCCGACGGCCAGGTCGGTCGCCAGGAAGGACAGGAGTGCGCGGCGGGTGATGGCGGGGCGGTGGTAGACGATGCCGGTCCAGGCGGTCCAGACGGCCATGGTGAACAGGACCGCGATCGCCTCGCCTCGGTGGGCGTAGCGGTCGTAGGAGGCGGCGAAGCGGGCTATCGCGTAGGCGAGGGTGAGGCTGCGGAAGACGCCTAGCGCGCGCCACATGGCGGTGTCGACAGCGGGGCGTTGCGGGGCCGGCGCAGGCACTTGCGGCCGCGGCCGTTCAAGCACCGGATACGAGTCCTGCTCCTGCTGCTGTGGCGGATCCCCCAGCCCGCTCATCGCCGCTTGGCGTCCTCGTCGGCTTCCTGCTGCCGCAGCTCCTCGATCGCGGCCCGGCGCTCCTCGGCGGCGGCCTTCTTCGCCTCGGCCCGCTGTTCGGCGCGTTCGGCGGCCTTCTCCGCGGAGATGATCTTCTTGGCGTCGGTGGCGTACATGTCCACGTACTCCTGGCCCGACAGGTCCATCAGCGCGTACATGATCTCGTCGGTGATGGAGCGCAGGATGTAGCGGTCGTCGACGGCGCCGGGCACCTCGCGGTAGCGGGCGAAGTCCAGCGGCTCACCGAAGCGGACGCCGACCCGCTTGATCTTGGGCATCACCTGGCCGGTGGGCTGGATCTCGTAGGTGCCGACCATCGCGCAGGGGATGACCGGGATGCCGGACTCCAGCGCGATGCGCGCGATGCCGGTGCGGCCCTTGTACAGCCGGCCGTCGGGCGAGCGGGTGCCCTCCGGGTAGAGCCCCAGCGCCTTGCCCTCGTCCAGGATCCGCAGCGCGGTCTTCAGCGCCGGGTCGGCGGCCTGGCCGCTGGAGCGGTCGATCGGGACCGAGCGCACGCCGCGGAAGAAGGCCGCGGTCAGCCGGCCTTTGACGCCCTTGCCGGTGAAGTAGTCGCTCTTGGCCAGGAAGTACACCGGCCGCGGGACCATCAGGGGCATGAAGAAGGAGTCGGAGAAGGACAGATGGTTGCTGGCCAGGATCACCGGGCCCTCGGCCGGGATGTGCTCCAGCCCTTTGGCCCACGGTCGGAACAGGACGCGCAGCAACGGCCCCAGGAAGATGACCTTGAGCAAGCCGTAGAACACCGTCTGCCTCTCCGTAGGGCGGGGTGCGCGTACAGTGACTTCATACCGGCGACGCGCGGGGTTATCTTCGGGTCTGCGAAGCGAACACTACTGCGTGCGGCGTCGCTGTACTCCCCCCGTCCGCCGTGGAACGATGGTGACCATGACCGCGCCCGTGCTTCCCGGTGCCGAACCCTTCTCGCACGACGTGCCCGCCGATCCCGCTGCCGATCAGGCCACCAGCGCCACCGCCGACACTCCCGCCACACCGCGGGTCGGGGTACTGCTGTGCCACGGCTTCACCGGCTCGCCGCAGTCGATGCGGCCCTGGGCCGAGCACCTGGTCGCCGCCGGGTTCGGGGTCCGGCTGCCGCGCCTGCCCGGGCACGGTACCGACTGGCACGACATGCAGGTCACGACCTGGGCCGACTGGTACGCCGAGGTGGACCGGGCGTTCCACGAGCTGCAGGCCGGCTACGACGCGGTGTTCGTCATGGGCCTGTCGATGGGCGGCACCCTGGCGCTGCGGCTGGCCGAGCGGCACGGCGCCGATATCGCGGGCCTGGTCCTGGTCAACGCCTCGGTGAAGCCGGACAAGGCGGTGATCAAGCTGGTGCCGGTGCTCAAGCACCTGGTGCCCAGCGTCCCGGGGATCGGGAACGCGATCAACAAGAAGGGCGTCAGCGAACTGGCTTACGACCGGGTGCCGCTGCGGGCCCTGGACTCGTTCGCCGGCGGCTGGCGCACCGTGCAGACCGACCTGCCCAAGGTGACGCAGCCGACGCTGCTGTTCCGCTCCGGCAAGGACCCGGTCGTGCACCCGTCGAACAGCGCGCTGATCCTGTCCCGCATCTCCTCCACCGACGTGACGGAGCAGGTGCTCGAGAAGAGCTCGCACGTGGCCACCCTGGACCACGACGCCGATCAGATCTATGCCGGAAGCGTGGAATTCGTCCGGCGGGTCGCCGGGTTGGGGAATTGATGTGAGCACCGCCAGCGAACAACCGGGACCGGGCCTGCCCGAGGAGCCCGCCGAGTCCGTACAGCCGACCGACGAGCCGGCGGAGGAGGTGGCGACCGCCGCCGCGGCCGCCGACCTGCCGGACAAGGACCTGAGCGAAGAGCCCGAGACCGAGGAAGAGCGGATCGCCCGCGAGCGCGTGGAGTTCGACAAGCTGGTCGTCGCCTTCCACGGCGAGTCGGCCCCGGACCCGCAGCCGCAGCGCCCGGAGAGCCTGGGCCCGCGCAAGATCGTCCGCTACCCGGTCCTGGACCCGCGGCCGGAGTGGCGCGCGGAGATCGTCGAGCCCACCGACGAGACCACCGTCGACCCGCTGGACTACACCGAGCACTACGAGCCGCCGGACCCGCCGCTGCCGCAGTTCGCCGCGGCCACCCTGGCGTCCTGGACGATGCTGCTGGGCGGCGTGACGTTCCTGGTGCTGCACACGCTGCTGAAGTGGCAGACGCCGGACTACCTGGGCTGGCTGGCGGTGATCGGCGTGTTCGGCGGGATCATCACGCTGGTGGCCCGGATGAAGCCGGACCGCGACGAGTACGACGATCCGGACAACGGCGCGGTCGTCTAGGCGAGCGATCCGGGAGGCGCTGTGAAGATCGGCGAAGCTTCCCGCGTCAGCGGGGTGAGCGCGAGGTCGTTGCGGCATTACGAGGACGAAGGCCTGATCGTCCCCGGCCGCTTCGGCAACGGGTTCCGCGACTACTGCCAGTCCACGATCGATCGGGTGCTCGTCATCCGCACGCTGCTGGAATCCGGGCTGCCCGTGCGGCTGATCAGGGAAATCCTGCCCGGCCTCAACGGCGGGTCCGATGACGGCACCCCTGTGTCGTGCGCCGAGTTCCTGCACGAGGTGCGGAGCTACCGCGACCGGCTCGCCACCCGCGTCACCGTCCTCCGCGACCAGCAGGCGGCGCTGGACGCCTACCTCGAACAGGCCCGCACTACCGGTCGCTGAGCGGCGCTTGACCTTGACGCAAGTGTCAGGTTCCTACAGTCGGTCCATGGAGATCAACGAGCAGCGGCTCCCCGCCGAACAGACAATCCGAGCCCTGGTCCAGCAGTCGCACGAGGGGCCGCAGGACCTGACTCTCACGACCGACCGGCGGCGTCCCGTCCCGGGGCCCGGCGAGTACCTGATCCGGGTCGGTGCCGCCGGGGTCAATTTCGCGGACGTCATGCAGAGCCGTGGAGCCTATGGAGGCGGCCCGCAGGCGCCGTACGTGGCGGGCTTCGAGGCCGCCGGTGAGATCGTGGGCGCCGGTCCCGGCATCGAACCCTTGGCACCCGGCACGCACGTCATCGGCGCCGGGCCGGGGGCCTTCGCGCAGTACATGACGATGCCCGCGGCCGGCGTGCTGCCCGTGCCGGCCGGCTGGAGCGACGCCCAGGCGCTGGGCCTGGTGCTGAACTGGGCCACCGCCCTGGCCGCGGTGAAGACGCTCGGCGCGGTCCAGACCGGTGAGGTGGTCCTCGTGCACGCGGCGGCCGGCGGCGTGGGGCAGGCCGCGGTCCGGCTGGCCCGGCACTACGGGGCGCGGGTGATCGCCACGGCCTCGCCCGGGAAGCACGCCACCGTCCGGGCTCTAGGTGCCGACCTGGTCCTGGACCGCCGGCGGCCGGACCTGGCGGCCGAGATCAGCCGCCGGACCGCGGGCGTCGACCTGGTCCTGGAATCGGTGGGGCAGGCGACCTTCGCGACCAGCCTTTCGGTCGCCAAGCCGATCACCGGACGCGTCGTGGTGTTCGGGGCGGCCTCCGGCGACGCCACCGTGACCACCCACGATCTGGTCTTCACGCACCCGGTGCAGATCAAGGGGCTGCACATCGGCACGCTGGCCGTCGCCGCGCCGTCCCTTTACCGGTCGCTACTCACCGAACTCGAAGCCCTTATAGCGCAGGGCATATATACGCCCGGCACTCCTGAGGTCTACCCGCTCAGCGAGGGAGCGACAGTACTGCAGCAACTCGAGGCCGGCCAGACCGAGGGCAAGCTCGCCCTCGATCCCTGGCGCTAGCCGTCCCACTACGATTGTGGTAGCTACGGCTGTAGTTTTGCGGCTCAGATCCGCACTACCGCGAGCACCGGCAGGTGGTCGGTGGCGAGCGCCGTATCGGCTTGGCTGACGAGGTCCGTGGGAACACCTGCGCGCACCACGTAGACGTCTCTAGAGACGAACACCGCATCCAAGCGCTGGTACGGGTTCTTCCCTGTAGAGGTGAACTCCGCCCCCATCGGCGAGACCATCCAGGCGTCCGCCAGCCGCTCGGTGATGATGTTCCATTCGACACTGCCGGGGTAGCTGTTGAAGTCCCCGGCCAGGATGCGCGACTTGGTCTGGTTGCGCTCCGCGAAGCCGTCGAGGTGCCCCAGGACTTCACCGGCCTGATAGACGCGCTGTTCCAGGTTCATACTCAGATGCGTCCCGCCGACCGTGAACCGGCTGTTGCCGATCCGCAGCGTGGCGAGCGCCAGACCCCGCAGGTGATAGCCCCTGCGGTGCTTCAGGTAGAGCACCTCGGCAGCGTCCACCTTGACGTCCGGCCCGGCCAGCAGCAGGTTGCCGGAGGCGTTCGCGCCGCCGATCACCACCCTCAGCCCGAAGGACGCCGCCATCGCCCGGGCGGCCCGCCGCCACCCGAAGAAGCGGGGCGACTCCTGGATGCAGACCACATCCGGGGCGCAGGATCGCACGACGCGTGCGAGCGCGGCGCGGTCGTCTCTTAAGGACCGCACGTTGTAAGTGAGTATCCGTATTGTCTGCTCCATAGCGATCACCACGCTAAGCGGTGATCGCTATGGAGGAAAGCGCTTAGACCCGTGCGAGGTCTGCGGCGCCGATCAGGCCGGCGTCCGGCCCCAGGGTCGCGGTCAGGACCTGCGCATACGGCCGGTGCCCCTTGCCGGCCAGCTTGCGCCGGTAGGCCTCGGCGGCCGGGGCGCGCAGCAGGTCGCCGGCCTCGGAGACACCGCCGGCCAGGACGAAGGCGCTGGGGTCCAGGAGCGCGGCGATGTCCGACATGCCCTGGCCCAGCCAGTCGGCGATCTCGGTGAACGCCGCGAGCGCTATCGTGTCGCCGTTGCGGGCGGCCTCGGTGACGTGCGAGCCCTGGATCCCCTCGACGGTGCCGTCGCCGAGGGCCAGCAGGTCCTTGGCCCGGCCGGGGGCCGCGGACGCGCGCTCGCGGGCGGCGCGGACCAAAGCGTTGCCGGAGGCGTACTGCTCGAAGCAGCCGCGGTTGCCGCAGCCGCAGGGCCGGCCGTCGGGGACCACGCGGTAGTGGCCGGGCTCGCCGCCGATGCCGAACCGGCCGCGGTACAGCGAGCCGCCCAGGATCAGGCCGCCGCCGATGCCGGTGCCGACCGTTATCACCACCACGTCGTCGTGCCCGGCGGCGGCACCGAACTTGGCCTCGCCCCAGGCCGCGGCGTTGGCGTCGTTCTCCACCACCACCGGCAGGCCGATGCGCTCCTCGATGCGGGTCTTGAGCGGCTCGTTCACCCAGGACACGTTGGGGGCGAACAGCACGGTGGCCCGGTCGGCGTCGATGAAGCCGGCGGCGCCCAGGCCCACGGCGCCGATCTCATGGTCGCCGCGGACCTTGCGTACCGCCTCGGCGATGGCGTCGGCGGTCTGGTCGGAGTTCTCCGGAGTGGAGACTTTGACCGAGTCGAGGATCTTCCCCGTCTCGTCGACCACGCCGGCCAGGATCTTCGTGCCGCCGATGTCTACGCCGATGGTGAGAGTCATTAGTCCCTGTTCTTCTGCTCGGACGGATCGATCCGGTCCACCCGCTCCACGGTGATCTTCTCCTGCGCCTTGTCGCCGCCGGGGCCGCCAGTCTGCCAGGACTGTTCCGAGCCGCGCACGGCCGACCGGACCGCGGCGGCCACCTCACGGCCGGCCACGCCCAGGTGGCGTGCCACCTCAGGGTACGACTGGACCGCCGGGGCCACGACGCGCGATTCGATCGCCGACCACAGCTTGCGCGCCTCGTCGGCCAACGTCCCGAGATCTTCGCGCACGCCGGTCGGGCCTGTCGAGCCCGATCCCGGAGGTGTCCGCTCCTCGGAAGCGGTGGCCGAAGCGGTGGCGTCGGCCGCGTCGGAGTCGCCCTTGCCGTCCGCGCCGCTGGAAGCGTCGGCGGCCTCGCCGGTCACGTCCCGCTCGGGGCGCGGCGGGCTGTCCTCAAAAGGAATGTCGTTTTTGTTGTCGCTCATAGATATGCCCCTCCCGTCACCGGTCACCGTTTTGTGTGTCTTCACTATGGTCCGTCAGGAAGCGCTCGGGCCACAGGCTCTCGTCCGGTTTGAAGCCGACGCGCAGCACGCCGTCCGTGATGCGCGCCGAGGCGATGCGGCAGCGGCGCAGCGCGGCCGGCAACGGGAAGGCCCGCCGGTGCGCGGCCACGCCCGGCACCTCGATGCTGACGACGAGCTCGTCCCCGGAGCGCACCAGGCCGAGCTGGTCCCGCTCGACACCGGGCAGCGGCAGGTCGTAGCGGTAGCCGTCGCCGTCGGTGAGCATCGCCGGTTCCGGCGGGTCGGCCAGGCCGGGGCCCGGGTCGCCGTCCTCGGAGCCGGCGTAGACGGCCTCGCCGAAGGCTTCGAGCGCGGCGAGGCCCAGCGGTTCCTCCGGCACCCGGGGCACGTCGGCCAGGGTTCCGGTGTCGGCGCGCAGGCCGTGCAGGGCGAGCAGGGTCGGGGTGGCCTGGAGCAGCGGCTGCGCGGCCGCCGAGGACGAGCCGACGATCCGCACCACGCTGCCGGGGTGCACCAGCGCCATCCGCACCGCGGCGATCTCGGCGGCGGCGTCGTCGGTCCACTGCGTGACCATCGTGAACGGGCTCGGCAGCCCGACCAGGCCGGCCAGCAGCGGCCGCAGCGCGCGGGCCGCCTGGCCCTCGATCGGCCGCACCCGGCGCAGCGCCGCCGCGGCGGTCTCCGGCCAGGCCAGCATGGCCAGCGCGGCCTTCAGCGGCGGGCCGTCCACGACCACGGTGTCCCACTGCTCCGAGGCGACCGCGGTGGCGATCTCCCGCAGCGCGAGGATGTCCGGCAGGCCGGGCACCGGCCCGAGTTCGGTGGCGTCCGGCGCGGACAGGCCGGCGGCGGCCAGCGGCCCGGACAGCAGCTTGGCGATGTCGACCAGTGCGGTCTCGGTGGCCGCGGCCGGATCGAAGCGGCGGACGGTCAGGTTGGCCAGGGTCGCGCGGCGGGCCGCGGGAACCCCGCCGCCGCCGTCGCCTTGGCCTTGGCCGAGGTCGAGATCAAGGTCCAGATCATCGTCGATGTCGTCGATATCCAGGACGTTTCCGTCCCCTGAGACCCCCGAGGCCCCGAGCACCGCGGCCAGTTCCCCGGCGTCGGCAACGCCGAGCAGCAGCACCCGGTGTCCGCCGGCCGCGGCCCGCAGCGCGGTGGCCGCGGCGAGCGTGGTCGTGCCCGCACCGCCGGGCCCGGTGAGGAAGAGCAGCCGCGTCACGCCGAGATCGCCTCGACACGCTTCTTCAGGCCGGACAGCGCGCGATCGATGATCAGCTTCTCGACCTTGCGCTTGAGCAGGCCGACCATCGGCAGCTTGACGTCCACCGCGAGCTGGTAGGTCACGTGGCTGCCGGCCTCGGTGGCCTCGACCAGATAGGAGCCGTCCAACGCGCGCATCATGTTCGAGGACACGAGCGTCCAGCGAACCTCAACGTCCGATGGGTATTCGTAGGCCAGCGTGTGCTCGTCGCGCAGCGCGCCGGCGTCCATGCGGTACCAGGCGCGGGTGGCGCGCCCGGCGTCGTCGCGCTCCTGGACCCGCGCTTCCTTCACCTCCCCGGCCCATTCCGGATAGGCCTCGAAGTCGGTGATCACCCGCAACACGGCCTCGGGCGGGGCCGCGATGTCGATGCTGGACTTTGTGCGCTCGGACATGGCCCGCCTCCTCGCCGTCGGTGGTTGCGGCCAAGGCTATCGCGTACGCCACACCTGACGGCTGGTCGAGGTCTCCGGCAGGGCATGATGGTGTCCGGCGGCACCCGCACACCGGAGGAGTCGGCCAGGTTACGAAACGGCATCAAGTACTACCTACCGGCTGGTAATAAGCAGTAGCGTCAGGGCGCGCCCACACCCCACGTGGCGCCCGGCCGCCCCGTCGTCCGGCCTCGAAGACGAGGAGTCAAGACAACCGTGCGTGAGTTCAGCGTCCCGCCGCTTTACCAGGTCGGCGCCACCGCCAACCTGACCGACGTGGTGCACAACGCGGCCGAGCAGGCTCCGGCCGCGGCCCTGCTGGGCCGCAAGAGCGGCGGTGTGTGGCGCGACGTCACCGCCAAGGACTTCCTCGCCGAAGTCACCGCCGTGGCCAAGGGCATCGCCGCCGCCGGGATCGAGGTCGGCGACCGCGTGGCCCTGATGTCCCGCACCCGCTATGAGTGGACGCTGCTGGACTTCGCCTTGTTCGAGGCCGGCGCGGTCGTGGTCCCGGTCTACGAGACCTCCTCGGCCGAGCAGGTCGAGTGGATCCTGTCCGACTCCGGCGCGGTCGCGGTGTTCGCCGAGACCAGCGCCAACGCCGAGGCCGTGGAGAGCGCCCGCGCCGGGGTCGCCGACTCCGGCCTGGGCGGCGCCCCGGACGTCCGCGAGGTCTGGGTGATCGAGCCGGACAGCGGCGAGGGCGCGGTCCAGGAGCTGACCGCGGCCGGCACCGCGATCACCGACGAGCAGTTGGCCGAGCGCCGCGGCGCCGCCACTCCGGAGTCGCTGGCCTCGATCATCTACACCTCCGGCACCACCGGCCGGCCCAAGGGCTGCGTGCTGACCCACGGCCAGTTCCTCGCCGAGTGCGAGAACGTGACGCGGATGGCCTCCAGCGCCTTCAACTCCGCCGGCTCCACGCTGCTGTTCCTGCCGCTGGCGCACGTCCTGGCCCGGGTCATCCAGACCGCCGCGCTCACCGCCCGGGTGAAGCTGGGGCACTGTTCGGACACCAAGAAGATCGTGGAGGAGCTCGGCGGCTTCAAGCCGACCTTCATCCTGTCGGTGCCGCGGGTGTTCGAGAAGGTCTACAACGGCGCCTCGCAGAAGGCGCACGCCGAGGGCAAGGGCGCCATCTTCGACAAGGCCGCCGCCACCGCGATCGCGTGGTCGCGCGCCGAGTACGCGGGCAAGGTGCCGATGGGCCTGAAGGTCAAGCACGCGGTCTTCGACAAGCTGGTCTACGGCAAGCTGCGCGCGGCCCTGGGCGGCAACGCGACCCTGGCCGTCTCCGGCGGCGCGCCGCTGGGCACCCGGCTGGTGCACTTCTTCCACGGCATCGGCCTGCAGGTCCAGGAGGGCTACGGCCTGACCGAGACGTGCGCGGCGATCACCCTGAACCCGATCGGCAAGGCCCGGCCCGGCACGGTCGGCGTCCCGGTCCCCGGCGCCTCGGTCCGCATCGCCGAGGACGGCGAGATCCTGGTCAAGGGCCCGATGGTGTTCTCCGGGTACTACCACAACGACGCCGCGACGAACGATGCCGTCACCGACGGCTGGTTCGCCACCGGCGACCTGGGCTCGCTGGACAACGAGGGCTACCTGTCGATCACCGGGCGCAAGAAGGAGATCCTGGTGACCGCCGGCGGCAAGAACGTCGCCCCGGCCGTCCTGGAGGACCGGATCAACGCCCACCCGCTGGTGAACCTGTCGATGGTGGTCGGCGACAAGCAGCCGTTCATCGCCGCCCTGGTCACCCTGGACCCGGAGTCGCTGCCGACCTGGGCCGCCGGCCACGGCAAGCCCGCCGGCTGGACCATCGCCGAGGCCGCCGCCGACCCGGAGGTACGGGCCGAGGTGCAGAAGGCGGTCGACGACGCGAACCGCGCCGTGAGCCACGCCGAGGCGATCAAGAAGTTCACGGTGCTCGGGACGGAGTGGAGCGTCGAGGGCGGGCAGGTGACGCCTTCGATGAAGCTGAAGCGGAACGTGGTGATGGTGGAGAACGCCTCCGATGTGGAGGAGCTTTACGACGGTGTCGGGTCCACGACCGGGCAGTGAGCTAGAACGGTCCTTCCGCGACGAAGCGGCGCAGCCCTCGGGCGAAGGCTTCGGCCTCGCCCGGGGGCCATTCTTCTAATGCGGCGGCGATCCGCTCGGCCAGGCGCCGCCGCAGTTCCCCGACCGCTGCGATCCCGGTGTAGGTGAGGACGAGCAGCACCGATCGGCGGTCCGCCGGATCGGGTTCCCGCCGGATCAGGCCGGCCGCCTCCAGGCGCGAGGCGTGGCGGCTCACGCCGGAGCGGTCCAGGCCGATCACCGCCGCGAGGTCGGCGGCGTTGCTCGGACCGGTCCGGGCCAGGCCGCTGAGCACCGGGTAGGCGTTCTCATCGAGGCCGTCGGCGACGCCTTCGACGAGCGAGGTGTAGAGGCCGGCGCGGGTGCCGCGCTGGATCAGCAAGCCGATGGATTCGGCGATCTCATGTCCGGTGGCGGGGCCGGGCTCAAGTCTGGGCTCGGGGCCGGGCTCAGGGCCGGGCTCAGGGCCGGGCTCGGATCCGGGCTCAGGTCTGGAAGCAACGTTCACCGCTCCAGAATAGCGTGCATCGCGCACGCATCTGCTATCGTCAGAGATGCGTGCACGGCGCACGCATCTTGTGATCGAAGGAGCACCGCCATGTCCGCGACCATGCCCGCGACCATCGCCACCGCCCTGACCGACCTGCTGCTCAGCCCGGACCTGCCGCTTGACGAAGCCCTGGACCGGCACTTCGCCCCCGACTACCGGCAGCGCACCGACGGGGTCTGGATCGACCGGGCCGGATTCGCCGAGCACATCGCCCACCTGCGGGGCGTCGTCGCCGACGGCACGATCCGGGTGCACGACGAACTCGCCGGCGCCGACGGCGTCCGCTATGCCGAGCGGCACACCATCGACATAGTGAAGGCCGACGGGTCGACGGCGTCGCACGAGGTCTACGTCTTCGCCGAGCGCGCGCCGGACGGCCGGTTCGTCCGGCTGGAGGAGGTCACGCTGATGGTGGCCGGGAGCGAGGCGGACCGGGGGCTGGGCAGCGCGCGGTAGCGGCTGGCGGCGCCTGCGCAGCGCGCCTTCGCTCCGCCGGCCGGCGACTACGCCATCTCGCGAGCCGTCATCAGCCTGATGTGATTACCGGACGGGTCGCGGAAGGAGGAGTCCCGGCCGTAGATCTGGTCGCTGGGCTTCTCGATGAACTCCACACCGCGCTCGACCAGGGTGGCGTAGTCGGCGTCCACATCCTCGCTGGTCAGGAACAACGTGCCGGCGAACCCCTTGCCGGTGAGCTCCTCGACCTTGGCCCGGGTCGCGTCGTCCATGATCGGCTCGCCCGGGATCGCCATCAGCACGATGCTGATGTCCGGCTGGTGCGCCGGCCCGACGCTGAGCCAGCGGAAGTTGCCCATCTCCGGCACCGTGACGTCCATCCGGACCACGAAGCCGACCTTGTTCGTGTAGAAGTCGAGGGCCGCGTCCTGGTCGTGGACCCAGAGCTGAGTACTGGTGAAGGAGATCATGCCGTCACGCTAAGCCGCCCGGCCCCGCACCGTCTTCTCGAAACGTCCGGTTCTTCGGCCGCCCATAGGCCCGCACCACACACCCCGGCAGCGCCACCAGCTCCGACGCCGGCGGATGCGCGGCCCGATAGGCGGCCGGCGGCAGGCCGTACACCCGCGTGAAGCTGGTGGTGAAGGACCCGACGCTGGTCAGCCCCACCGCACAGCAGATGTCGGCGACCGCGTAGTCGGTGTGCCGCAGCAACGCCGCCGCCCGCTCCAACCGCCGTGTGAGCAGGTACGCGTGCGGCGACTCCCCGAACGCCCGCCGGAACTCCCGCGAGAAGTGCGCCCGCGACAGCCTCGCCGCCGCCGCGAGGTCCGCGACGGTCAGCGGCTCGGCGTAGCGCGCGTCGGCGAGGTCCTTGGCCCGCTGGAGGTGGCGGGCGGGGGCGACGGACGGCACGTGTGCGAGGGTAGCCGGGCCTGGTGACATGCGCGGGCCCGGTGACGTGCCCGGACGACGTGACGTGCGCGGGGCGAAGCGCACGGATAGCGTTTCGGCATGGTCGACAGCACGGGTGCCGACCCGATGATCCGGGTCCACGACGCCACCGAGCACAACCTGCGGCACGTGGACGTCGCCGTGCCGCGCGACCGGATCGTGGCGTTCACCGGGGTGTCGGGGTCGGGCAAGTCGTCGCTGGCGTTCGCCACGATCTACGCCGAGGCCCAGCGCCGCTACCTCGAATCGGTCGCGCCCTACGCGCGCCGCCTGATCGAGCAGGCCGGGGCGCCGCGGGTCGGGGGCATCAGCGGGCTGCCGCCGGCGGTGGCGTTGCGGCAGCAGTACGCGGCGGGCAGCGCGCGCTCCAGCGTGGGGACCGTCAGCCGGGTCTCGAACGTGCTGCGCATGCTCTACTCCCGGGCCGGGACGTATCCGGCCGGTGCCGAGCCGGTCGACTCCGACTGGTTCTCGCCCAACACCGCGGTCGGGGCCTGTCCGACGTGCCACGGCCTCGGGCGCCGCTACACCGTGGAGGAGGACAAGCTGGTCGGCGACCCGGAGCTGAGCATCCGCGAGGGCGCGATCGCCGCGTGGCCGGGGGCGTGGCAGGGGAAGAACTACCGCGACATCCTCGGCGAGCTGGGCATCGACATCGACGCGCCGTTCCGCGCGCTGCCCGCCGAGCGCCGGCACTGGCTGCTGACCACCGAAGAGCAGCCGGTGGTGACGGTGCATCCGGTCCGCGAGGCACATCGCATCACCCGCCCTTATCAGGGCACATACATGTCGCCCCGCAGCTGGGTCCTGCACACGTACGCCACCACCAAGAGCGCTTCGCTACGCGCCAAGGCCGCGTCCTTCCTCACCGAGGAACCCTGTCCGACCTGCGAGGGCCGCCGCCTCAACCCCTTCGCGCTCAGCGTCACCATCGCAGGGGTCGATATCGCCGACGCCACCGCGCTCCCCCTGGCCGACCTCACCGGGTTGCTGGAACGGGCTCGCGTCCACCCCGACACGGCCGCGCTGTCCCCGGAACGCCGCCAGGCCGCCGAGGCGCTGATCGGCAACCTCGAAGAGCATCTCAGGACTCTGACGGAACTCGGTCTCGGCTACCTCGGGACCGATCGGGCGACGTCCACCCTGTCCGCCGGCGAGTTCCAGCGCCTGCATCTGGCCACGCAGCTCGGCAGCGGCTTGTTCGGGGTCTTATACGTCCTCGACGAGCCGTCCGCAGGCCTGCACCCCGCCGACACCGAGCTGCTGCTGACCGCGTTGCGACGGCTGCGGGCCGCCGGGAACTCGGTATTCGTGGTCGAACACAACCCGCGGGTGATCGCCGATGCGCAATGGCTCGTGGACCTGGGCCCGGGCGCCGGCACGCATGGCGGCCGGGTCCTGCACAGCGGACCGACGGCCGAGCTGAAGGACGTCCCGGAGTCGGCGACCGCGCGCTACCTGTTCGGCCACGCGCCGAACATCCGGCCGGCCACCGTCCGCGAACCGTCCTCGTGGCTGACCCTGTTCGATGTCACCCGCCACAACCTCGACCGGCTCACCGTCCGGTTCCCGCTCGGCACACTGACCGCCGTCACCGGCGTCTCCGGCTCCGGCAAGTCGACACTGGTCGGCCAGGTACTCGCCGCGACCGTCCGGGACCACCTCGGCACCCCGGCCACCGCCGACGACCGCGAGGCGTCCGACGAGGAAGCCGCCCTGGACGACGACCGCATCATCGCCATCCCCAAGGCCGACGGACTGTCCGCGATCCAGCGCCTGGTACAGGTGGACCAGAAACCGATCGGCCGCACGCCCCGCTCGAACCTGGCGACCTACACAGGACTCTTCGATACCGTCCGCAAGCTCTTCGCAGCCCAGCCGCTGTCGAAGCAGCGCGGCTACACCGCCAGCCGCTTCAGCTTCAACCTCCCGGACGGCCGCTGCCCGAACTGCCAGGGCGAGGGCGTGGTGAGCGTAGAACTCCTCTTCCTGCCGACAGAATCCGCGCCGTGCCCGGTCTGCCACGGCGCGAGGTACAACCCCGAGACGCTGGAGGTGCTGGTCGACGGCAAGTCGGTCGCGGACGTACTGGCACTCAGCGTCGAGGATGCCCTGTCGTACCTGGAGCACCTGGAGCGCCTGGCGCACCTGCCGACAGCGCACCGCATCCTGAGCCTGCTCGACGACATCGGCCTGGGCTACCTCACCCTGGGCCAGAGCGCGACCACCCTGTCCGGCGGCGAAGCCCAGCGCATCAAGCTCGTCAGCGAACTGCATCGCGCACGCCGCGGCCACACCCTGTACCTGCTCGACGAGCCGACCAGCGGCCTGCACCCGGCCGACGCCGACCTCCTGCTGGCCCGCCTGCGCGAACTCGTGGACCAGCGGAACACGGTCATCATGGTCGAGCACGACATGCGCATCGCGGCCGCCGCTGACTGGCTGGTCGATCTGGGGCCCGGGGCGGGGA
>NZ_JAAFYZ010000117.1 GCF_018274385.1 Catenulispora pinistramenti
GCGTCGCCGTCCTTCCACTCGTTGGTCTGGCGGTCCAGGGTGCGGGGCGTGGACGCGACGGTGAAGTTCGCGACCGCCGCACCCGACGGGGTGAAGCGCAGCTCGGGGTCGTCGGTCAGGTTGCCGACGACGGTGATGACGGTCTCGCCTGCCATGTCAGGTCCTCAAACGTGAGTGCGCGGTGTCTTACCGCTGGTCGGGACGGATGACCTTGGTGCGGACGACGGTCTCGGACAGGTTCGCCTGACGGTCGAACTCCTTGACGGCGTCCGGCGTGGCCTGCACGTCGACGACGGCGTAGATGCCCTCGCTGACCTTCTTGCCGCTCTTGGTCTTGATCTCGTAGGCGAGCCGACGGCGGCCCCAGATGTCGTTCTTCTCGATGCTGCCGCCCAGATCGCGGATGACCTTGAGGAATCCCTCGAGGGCCGGGGCGATCGAACGCTCGTCGAGGTCCGGGTCCAGGATGACCATGACTTCGTACTGACGCATATGCGTAACCCACCTCCTTTGGACTATGCGGCCACGGTCTCTCCGTGGCAGGAGGGTTTAGCGCGTCTCCCCTGGTCGGCACGGTGCAACTCGCCTTCGACGGCGACGCTACTGCAGGCCACCGACACTCGGGGAACGGTCAAGGCTACCCCGGCGAGCCGCCCGGATTGAAATCCGTGTCGGTTGACCCGATCCTGGGTATTGGTCCGAATACGTTTCTGATCTCCCGTGAATCATCAGCGCGGATGTGAGCGAGGTGGCAGGCATGACGCAGACGACCCCCGACGCGGGTGCGGGCGACTACGGCCCCGAGGTGGCCGGCCGTCCCGGATCGACGGCCGCCGACTACGCGCTGGACCCCCGTGAGCGCCCCGGCTTCCACATCGGCAGCCACGCCCAGGAGCTGGTCCTGACCGTGGCGGCCCTGGTGCTGGCCGTGGTCGGCGCGGCCCTGATCGGCTGGACCGGCGGACACATCCTGGGCGGCTGGATCGCGCTGGCCGGCATCGTGGTCGGGCTGTACGCGCAGCTGACGTCGGACACCACCTATGAGCGGATGGTGAACGTCTGCGCGATCGGGCTCGCCGCGGTGGCCTTCGCCTTCCACTTGCACCACGGCGGTCTCTGGTAGTCCCACCGGTCTCTGCTGGTCCCACCGGTCTGCGGTGATCCCGCCGGCACCGCGGGTTCGCCGGTCCGTGTCTTCGGGCCCCGACCAGGCAGCCGACAGTACGAGTGGTCCTGTCGGCGCGAGCGGTTAGCGTGGTGGCCATGGCTATGCGCATCGGTTCCCACGTCGGCAACGAAGACCCGATCGCCGAGGCGGCGGCCCGCGAGGCGAACGCCGTCCAGATCTTCCTGGGCGACCCGCAGAGCTGGAAGGCGCCGACCGTGGCCTACCCCGGCGGCGCCGCCGCGCTGCGGGCCGCCGCCGAACAGGCCGACCTGGCCGTCTACGTGCACGCCGCGTACATCATCAACGTCGCGCACACGAACAACCGGATCCGGATCCCCAGCCGCAAGCTGCTCCAGCAGACCGTCGCGCTGGCGGCCCAGGCCGGCGCCCGCGGCGTGGTGGTGCACGGCGGCCACATCAGCGCCGCCGACGATCCGGACGCCGGTTTCGACAACTGGCGCAAGGCCGTGGACCAACTGGAGCAGCACTGCCCGGTGTTCATCGAGAACACCGCGGGCGGCGACCATGCCATGGCCCGCCGCCTGGAGTCGATCGCCAAACTGTGGGACGCCGTCGGGCACAGCGGCATCGGCCTGTGTCTGGACACCTGCCACGCCTTCGCCGGCGGTATCCCGCTGGAGAGCGCGGTCGCCGACCTCAAGGCCGTCACCGGCCGGATCGACCTGGTCCACGCCAACGACTCGCAGGGCGGCTTCGACTCCGGCATCGACCGGCACGCCAACTTCGGGGCCGGCGAGATCGCCCCGGCGGAGGCGATCGCGCAGGTGATCGCCGAGGCCGGGGCCCCGGCGATCTGCGAGACGCCCGGCGGTGCCGAGGCACAGGCGGCGGACATCAAGTGGCTGCGGGAGCGCGTCGCATAAGGTTGGCGCATGGTCTTGAGGGTGCGGACGCTGAGCCGCGAGGAACATCTGGCGTTCATCGAGGAGCGCGCGGCGGAGAAGAACGCCACGACCTCTGTCAGCTTCCTGCAGTGTCCTGCCAACGGCGACGTGAAGACGGACTGGCGCCCGGAGTCGGTCGGCTGGGTCGAGGAGGCCACCGGCCAGGTCGTCGGCGCGGCCCTGGTGCTCTACCGGGACGTGCCGATCCCCAAGCGCGACAAGCTCCCCTTCCTGCGCCGGTCCCTGGCCTACCTCCCCGAGGGCCCGATCCTGGACCTCACCACGGCCGAGGCCGGCCCGGCGCTGAAGCAGCTGCTGGCGCACCTGCGCAAGCAGCGCGCCTTCACGGTGAAGATGGGCCCGCAGCTGGTCTCCCGGCGCTGGACCTCCGAGACGCTGAAGAAAGCCATCGCGGACGCCGACGGCGGAGTACGCCTGAAGGACATAAAGGCGGACTTCGAGGACCCGACGGCCCTGCACGTCATCGAGAACCTGCGGGCCACCGGCTGGACCCGCAAGGAAGCCGACGGCGCCGGCTTCGGCGACTTCCAGCCCCGCTACGTGTTCCAGCTCCCACTGGTCGACGAGTCCGGCAAGCCGCGCGAGCTGGAGGACATCCAGAAGGGCTTCAACCAGCTGTGGCGCCGCAACATCAAGAAGGCGGCGAAGAACGGCGTCGAGGTCACCATCGGCGGCTACGACGACCTCCCGGAGTTCCACAAGCTCTACGAGGTCACCGCCCGCCGCGACCAGTTCACCCCGCGCCCGCTGCCGTACTTCCAGCGGATGTGGAAGGCGATGGAGGCGGAGAACCCGAACCGCCTGCGCCTGTACCTGGCCCGCCACGAGGGCGAACTCCTGGCCGCCACCACCCTGGTGACCGTCGGCGACCACGCCTGGTACTCCTACGGCGCCTCCGGCGACCACAAGCGCGAACTGCGCCCGTCCAACGCCATCCAGTGGCGCATGCTGAGCGATTCACACGCCGCCGGCTGCAAGGTCTACGACCTGCGCGGCATCAGTGACACCCTGGACCCCGAGGACCACCTGTTCGGCCTGATCCAGTTCAAGCTGGGCACCGGCGGCCAGGCGGTGGAGTACCTGGGCGAATGGGACTACCCGTTGAACCGGCTCCTGCACCGCGCCTTCGACATCTACCTGTCCCGCCGCTAATCCGAAAGTCCCGCCGCCACAAGGCGCGGACAATACGCGTACGTATAAGGAGTCGGAACCTTGTCGCTGACGCTGCACGTCGACGCCGAGCGCTGGCGCGCCCACCAGGACGAGGTCCTGGCCCGGCACCCCGATCTGGTGCCGGTGGCCAAGGGCGTCAACGGCTACGGCCTCGGCATCGCGACCCTCATGGAGGCGGCCTCCAAACTCGCCGCGAGGGGCGTGGAGCTCACAGCGGTCGGCACGGCCGCCGAAGCCGAAGAGGCCAAGGACCATTACTCGGGCCGGCTCCTGGTCCTGACCCCCTATCTTCCCGGCGAGGACGTCCGCGATCTCCCAGACCGCGTCATCCGCACCGTGGCCTCCGTCGAGGCCCTGGAGGCCCTGACAGGCCGCCGCGCGGTCGTCGACCTGAAGACCTCGATGCGCCGCTTCGGACTGGAAAAGAGCGAGATCCCCAAACTGGCCGCCGCCCTGGAATCGGACCAAGCCCGCGTCGAGGGCTTCTCCGTCCACATGCCACTGGACCGCGTCAGCGGCAGCCACGACTACGTCCGCGAAGCTGGCGACTGGATCGAAGCCCTGACCACCGCGGGCATCCCGGTTCCCACCCTGTTCGTCAGCCACCTGACCCCGGCCGAAATCAGCACCCTGGCCAAACGCCACACCGGCACCACGGTCCGACCCCGCATCGGCACCGAACTCTGGCTCGGCGATCGCGGCGCCCTCCAGGCGCGAGGCACAGTGCACAGCGTGCAGAAGGTGGCCAAGGGCGACCGCTTCGGCTACCGCCAGCACAAGGCACGCAAAGACGGCTACCTCCTCACCGTCTCCGGCGGCACAGCCCACGGCGTCGGCATGGAGAACCCCAAGAACTTCGGCCGCGGCCCCTCCGGCCTGGTGAACCGCGCGAAGTTCATCCGCCGCGCCGCCCTGGCCCTGCTGAACCGGACCATGTCCCCGTTCTCCTGGCAGGACAAAACACTGTGGTTCGCGGAGCCCCCGCACATGCAGGTGTCAGTACTGTTCGTGCCCGCCGGTGTGACGCCGCCGAAGGTGGGGGAGGAACTGCCGGCCGAGGTGAGCCCGGTGATGACGCACGTGGACCGGGTGGTCTTCGACTGAGGCTCAGCCCTTCACCCGGCTCAGGAAGTTGGCCGTGGCGCGCGTTACCCGCGCGTCCTGATACCCCGGGTGCCCCAACCCCAGCGGCCAAAGGAACGTCCCGGCCGTGAACACCCAAGCCCCGCTCGCCGCGCGGTAGACACTCGTGTTCTGCACGAACCGCGTCCCGTTGGAAATCGTGTACGGCGACGCGGTCAGCAGCGTCTGCTCCTCGGCCTTCGCCCTCGGCATGTCCTCGAAGAACGAGTCGGCCTCCCCGCCAAGCAGCCCCGGCAGTTCGTCCCCGTCCTTCACTCCGGTCCCGGCCCAGAACCAGTGCCCGGACTCGTGGACGACCAATGGGTGCCGCCCCTTGAGGATCCCGCTGTACTGCACCCCCATCAGCTGCTGCTCGGCGCGCGGATGCCCCTCGCCGGCGCGCCACATCCCGGTGCCGAAGTCCTCGATGTGCGGGTCCTCGAAGCCTTTGTAGCAGGACATGGTGCGGGAGGCTTCGTCATAGCGGACGTGCCAATAGGCGTTGTTCGCAGTGAGGAACGCTAGAGACGTTCCCGCGGCGACCGCCTCCTCGGCGTGCCGGTACATATCCGTCGACCAGTACTCGTCATGGCCGGCGAAGATCAGGCCTTTGTACTTACTCGGATCGATGCGTCCGGCGTGCAGGTCCAGCCCGGTGGCGTAGGTGAGGTCGTAGCCCATGCCTTCGGCCCACTGGATGAAGGACTGCTCGCGGACGAATCCGTCAGGCAGACCATCGGCGAAATAGGGGCGTGCGAAGGAGACCTGGGTTGCTCGCGCCGGGTTGGAGATCCATCCACGCGCGTCTGCAGAGAACTTCGCTTTAAGCGCGGGGTCGTTCTCCGCGGCGTCCTTAGTGACGTAGCCGTAATAGACGTTGCGCCCCGTGATCCCGTCGCGCGGCCACCAGTTATAGGCCTGCCAACTGGTCGACGGCAGTACTACAAGGAAGTCTGCGGAGACCTCATCCTCACGCACCACGAAGGGCACGTAGTTCCGGAACCCGTCAGCCTTGTCCAAGACAGCCACGTAGGTCCCCGACACCCAGCCCGTCGGGATGTCCAGCGTCCACGCCACCGGCCACTCCACGGCGATCCGCCCGGTCTCCGCATCCGGCGTCGGCACCGGCTGCGGCCCGGCGTTAAGCGTCGGGGACACCAGTACGCGACGTGCCGAGGCCCCCGCGTAATAGCCGAGGCGGTACACGGAGATCGTGAAGGAACCAGCGGGCTCCACCGCCACGTGGAAGTCGATGGCCTGCCCGACCGCGACCGAGTCGGTGGACGCGTAGCCCTTGATCTGCCGCTCGTGGTCCGTCCCCGGGCGCGACTTGCCGCCGCCCATGCGCCAGTCTGCAGAACCCGCTTTAGCGTTCTCCGCCGTAATACGGTTCCCGCCAGCCGGTAGGACCGACGCCGGGAGCCCCGCGCGCGGGTCGCCGAGCCGTCCCGGACCGGTCTTCAGGTGCGTGGCGCGCAGGACGGCGCGCGCGGCCGAAGCGGTGTTGGTCTTCTTGGCCAGATCGCGCAGGAACTTCGACGTGCTCGACATGGGTCGATGGTAGCCGGGGAGTTTGGGGGTTCCTCAGCCCGCCCAGCGACCTCAGCCCGCCCACTGACCCGACAGGAACAGCAACGCCACGCCTGCCATGACCGGCGCGACGCAGCACACGTAGAGCGTCCGCACCACCGGGCGCCGCACGGCCCACGTGCCGAGCATCGTCCACAGCGGCCACCACAGGAGCATCGCGCGGGGGACGGACATGAACCATGTGGTGGTGCCGAGCGCGAACAGCGAGAGGGCGACGTAGAGCGCCTCCGGCCACCGGCGCTTCAGCAGCAGTACGGCGGTCAGTGCGACGCCCACCACGACCGCCAGCAGCTCCAGCTGGAAGACCCACGCGGTGTGCCCGGCCTGGCTGGCCCCGAAGGCGGCGCGCCAGGTCTCGTCCCACGCGTACTTCGGGTTGCGGAACGTGCGGAACCACCCGGCCGCCTGCGCGTGCTGCCACGCGGCCCAGTCTCCGGTGCGGTGGTGCAGGTACGTCATGTACGCGGCCACCGGCAGCAGTGGTACCGCGAGCAACGGCGCCTGCCGCCATCGCCGCCGTCCGCGTCCGCGCCCGGCCAGGACGAACTCCAACGCGATGGCCGCCGCGAGGAAGAGCCCGTTCACCCGCACCGCGCTGGCGCCCGCCGCCAACACCACGGCCAGCGCCCAGCGGTCGCGGCGGGCCGCCAGCCACGCGGAGAAGGCGAAAGCCGCGAACAGGCTCTCGCTGTAGCCCGCTGCGAGGAACACCGCCGCCGGAGCCAGGGCGAAGAAGAAGGTCGCGTTTGCGGCGGCCTGGGTGGCGCGGGTGCGGGCGAACCTGCCAGGGCTGGCCGGGTCGGCGGGGTCTGCCGGGTCTGCCGGGTCTGCGGGGATGGCGACTACCCCGCGCCGCCGAGTCCGCTCCATCTCATCCGCCGCCAACCGCCCCAACGCCACGGTCGCGACCGCTCCGGCCACCAGCGACACCGCCAACCCGGCCGTGACCCAGTTCCCCACGAACAGGTGCGCCAGCCACACCGCTACCGGGAATCCGGGAAAGAACGCCACGTGCCTCGGATCGGTCCCGGCCGCGAAATACCCGTGCTGCGCGATGCCGAGGAAGATCCCCTCGTCCCACCGATCCCAGCGGGCCAGCCACGGCCCCGGCTTCGTCGGCCCGGTGATGAACACCCACGCGCTGATCCAGGCCAGCACCACCATGCCGAGCCGCGTGGCGCCCCACACGGCCAGCGACGCGCGGTCCACTTCGCCTAGCCGTCGGCGGGGCTGCCATGCATTGCTCCCGGGCTGCGCGGGAACATCGCCTTCGGGCGGCGGTACCGCCTCACTCTCGCTCTCGGGCCGCTCCTGTGCGGTACCGGCTTGAGCCTGCGCCCAGCCTTCCCCCGCCTCCAAAACGAGCTCAGATCGCGGCGAGCTCAGGCTCGCTCGTCACCCCGTGCGCCGCCCGATGCGACCGCGGCTGCGACCACGCCCACACGTCCGGGCTGCCGGCCACCGCGCCGCCGGCCGGGTCGTCGTCGACGCCGTCGGCGCGGATGGGGTCGCGGCGGGGGTCGAGGATGTCGCGGATGATCTGCACCATCATGAACACGATGCCCGCGAGGTGGATGATGATCGCCCACACGTAGAAGTTGTCCGGCAGGCCGCGGGTGTTGCCGTTGCTCGGCCCCGCCTGCCAGACCAGGTAGTACCAGACCGCCACGTAGTAGGCGGCCTCGCAGCACTGCCAGATCAGGAAGTCGCGCCAGCGCGGGCGGGCCAGTGCGGCCAGGGGGATCAGCCACAGGACGTACTGCGGCGAGTAGACCTTGTTCAACAGGACGAAGATCGCGATGGTGAGGAACGCCAGTTGGGCGAAGCGCGGTCGGCGGCGGGCCATCAGGCCCAGCAGGGCCACGCCGAGCCAGCCGGCCAGGACCAGGGCGATGATGACCACGTTCTTGTTCGGCGGTTCCCAGTTCCACCAGTGGCGGATCGCGAACCAGGGGGAGCCCAGGTCGATCGGGCGGTTGTCGTTGAAGGTGAAGAAGTACTTCCAGCCCTGGAAGGCGAAGATCATGACCGGGGCGTTCACCACCAGCCAGGTCACCACCGCCGTGCCGGTCGCCTGGGTCCACTGGCGCATGCGGCCGGCGCGCCAGCACAGCACCAGCAACGGGATCAGCAAGAAGACCGGGTACAGCTTCGTGGCCGAGCCCAGTCCCAGGGCGATGCCGGCCACCACGGGTTTGTTCCGGGCCCAGGCCAGCATGCCGACCGAGGCCAGGGCGACCGCGATCAGGTCCCAGTTTATGGTTCCGGTCAGGAGCAGCCCCGGGGCCAACGCGAACATCGCCGCGTCCCAGGGCCTTCGTCCGGCCAGGCCGATGATGGCCAGGACGCAGACGATCGAGAACACGATCAGGAACCACGTGGTGATGTTGTAGAACCACCGCACCTGGTCCGGGGTGTCGGCGCCCAGCTTCTGCGCCAGCAGCGCCGCGGTCGCCATCGTCGCGCCGGCCACCACGGGGTACTCCAGCCCGTAGTTGCCGCTGGCGGCGTCGGTCTGGCGGTAGGGCGTGAGGTCCTTGTCGAACCCGCGGCCGTAGTACATGTACGGCACGTCGGTGTAGCACAGGTGGTTGTACTGCTGCTTACCCGTGCCGTTCCAGGCCGTGGAGTAGCACGGCGAGCGCTGCGCCACGCCGAGCCCCAGGGTGAGCAGCGTGAGCAGCACCAGCACCCGCGCCACGGTCCGGATCGCGGTGTTGGACCCCAGCTTCGGCCGGAAGGCCCGCACGCCCAGCGGCCCGCCCACCGCGTCCGAGGCGGCGTTCACCACCGGGTCGTCGAGGGAGGGGGCGACGAGGGTGGGTGCCGCCGCGCTCCGGCCCGTCGGTTCCTCCGACGGGCCGGGCGCCTGGTCGCTCACGTCCGAACTCACTTGCACATCGTGCCCTACCGGTCCGTTGTCCGTCTGCATGTCCTGGGAAAGATTCAGAACTCAGCTCGGCGGTCCGAACCCGGGCAGACCGGACGTGGTCGTGGACGAGGACGGCCCCGAGGTCGTCGGACACGACGGATCCGTCGGGTTCCGCTTGCAGTACTGGCTCGACGGCGTGGACGGCGTGGTGGAGGGCTGGCCCCACGGCGACGTGGGGCTGGACGTCCCGGTGCCGGTCGGCTGCCCCTGCGAGCTGGTGTCCGTCGGCGTCGAAGGCAGCGTCACACACTGCTGCGTGGCCGGGTCGAACTGCGCCGGCGGCGTGCACAGCTGCGCCTGCGAGGACGTCGTCGCCTTCGTCGGGGTCGGCGTCGGCGTCGGGGTGGGCGTCGGGACGAACACCGACTGGCAGTTCGCCTCCGAGCCGGTCGGGGTGCCCGGAATCGAGCCCGAACCGCTGGCCAGCGTGCCGGGTTCGACCGATCCGCCGGTCGGGATCAGGTTGGAGACCCCGGAGCAGGTTGGCGTATACGGCGGGAACGGTTTGGCGAAGTTGTCCTTGTTCTTGCCCATTTCGATGCTCATGAACGCCGACCAGACCGACGTCGGCCAGTCGTTACCGTTGATGCGTTGCTTCGGATTGTCGTAGCCCAGACCGGCCAGCGATTCAATCGCGCCGGTGTCCGGTGTCGACCGGAAGAGCCCCACGGACGTCACCAGCGACGAGGAGAAGCCGGTGAACCAGGCCGAGTGGCCGTTGTCGCTGGTACCGGTCTTACCGGCCAGGTTGCCGTTCGCCTGGTCGGAGAGCTTCGCGGCGTCGGTGTTCTGCGAGGCGGTACCGCCCTTGCCGAACACCGACTGCAGCGCGTTGGTGACCCCGGCGGCGGTGTTGGCGGAGATCACCTGCTTGTTGACCCCGCTATTCGGACGCAGTGCCGGCGGCGTCCAGACGACCTGTCCGGTCTTCTGGTCGACGATCTCGCTGACCTGCACCGGCTCGTGCGAGACGCCACCGCTGTCGAATGCGGAGTAGACGGTGGCCATGCGCATCGGGGTGATCTCGGCGACGCCGAGGGTCAGCGCGGGGACCGGGTACAGGTCGGAGGTGTCCGGCTTGATGCCCAGGTTCACGGCCATGTTCCAGACCCCCTGCGGGGTGATCGCCGGGTCCAGTTCCAGCGAGACGAAGACCGAGTTGAGCGACAACGCCAGGCCCTGCTTCAGCGTCGCCATGCCGTCGAAGCCGCCGGCTGCCTCGTCGTCCTCGTTGGGAGGGTAGAACTTGGTCGCGCCGCTGTTGGGGTCTGTGTAGGTCATCGGCTCTTTCGACCCGGCCGGATAGTAGAGCGGCTTGAAGTTAGAGCCCTCTTCCTGGCTGTCCAGCGAGAACTTGCCGGTCTGCAGCGCGGCCGCCAGCGTGATCGGCTTGAACGTCGAACCGACCTGCACGCCACCCTGGATCGCGTAGTTGAAGGCGTTCTGGGTGTATTCCTCTTTGCCGTCGGTGCCGGTGTAGAAGGACTTCAGCTCGCCGCTCTTCGGATCGATCGAGGCGAACGCCAGGTGTACGTCGTGGTCGGCTGGCTGACTGGGGTTCAGTTTCCCTTGACCACCGCCGCTGGTCCCGGTCCACAACGCGTTGGCGGCCTGGACCGAGTCGTTCATCATCGCGTGGCTGTACGTGGTGACGATCTTGTACCCGCCCTTGGACAGGTTGTCGATGTTCGCGTACTTCTGGGTGGCCGGATCGCTGGGGTACTCCTGCATCTGCGCCGCGAGGAAGGCTGTGGCGGCGTCCTTCATGTACCCGACGTACCCGCCGAGGTTCGGCGCCTTCTCGTCCTTGACCGCCGGCAGCTTGCCCTGGTTGGTATCGCTTTGCGGCTTGGAGATGAACTTGTACTCCGCCATGTTCGCCAGGATCGCGTTGTACCGCCGCGTGAACCGGTCGAACGTCTTGGGGTTGTCCGTGCGGGCCTTCGGGTTGGCCAGCGCGGTGGCGAAGTTGCTGGGGTCGTTGACCAGCGCGGCCAGGAAGGCCGCCTCCTGGACGTCGTTGTTGGTGAACTGGGCGATCGGCTTGCCGAAGTAGGCCCGGGCGGCGGCGTCGATGCCGTACGCGCCGCGGCCGAACGAGATCTGGTTCAGGTAGCCGAGCAGGATCTGCTGTTTGCTCTCCGTGTGGTTGAGCTTTATGGAGATCATGATTTCATTGATCTTGCGGCCCAGCGTCTGGTCCTGCGACAGGTACGCGTTCTTCACGTACTGCTGGGTGATCGTCGAACCGCCCTGGGTGCCGCCGCTGCCGAACAGGTCGTTCAGCGCCGAGCGGGCCACACCGGTGAACGACACGCCGGGGTCGCTCCAGAAGGAGTAGTTCTCCGCCGCGACGAACGCGTTCTGGAACACCTGCGGGATCTGCGCTATGTCGTTGACCTGGTAGTAGTTGACGCCGATCTGGTTGAAGACCTCTTTGCCGTCGTCATAGGTGAAGCTGGTCGGGTTGCCGGCCGCGATGTTGTTCTTGGCCAGCGGGATCGTGGTGTTGGCATACGCGTAGGCCACGACGCCTATAACCGTGAACAGGAAACCCAGGAAGACCGACAGTATCTGCTTGATGGAGGGCATCCAGTGCCGCCACCCGCGCTTGCCGTAGCGCGGGTAGTTGATGAACTTCATCCACCAGTCTTTGGGCGGCAACTCGTCCCGGCGGTAGGCGCCTGAGCGGGCCTGCGCGGAGCCGCCGCGGCGGCGCGCCGCGCCGCTGAGGCCCCGGCGGCCGCCGCCGGAGGCGGTCTCGGCCGGCTCGGTGCCGTAGCGGTCGTCGTATCCGCCGGACTCGTAGGCATGGTCCTGATAATCGCGGTCGTCGTAGGACTCGTACTCGTCGTACTGGTCGTCGTACCCGTCGCCGCCGCGCCGGCCGCCGCCCCCGCGGCGCTTGCCGAACATCCCGGACAGCTGGTTGGAGAGCCCGTCGAGCTTGTCCGAGAAGCCGCCGCCGCCAGCCGGACGGCGTCCCCGTGACCCGCCGCCACCTCCGGCGCGTCGACTGCCGTGCTCGCTCATACCTCGGTCCGCCTCACCTGAAGTCCACTGTGGAGCAGCGCTCGCCGCCCGCCTCCCCTTGCCCGCCGGTGGCCGGCGGATGGGAACCGCCATGGACCGGCTTGCTCGCGGAGACGCGCGAAACCCGTCGGCCGGTTGCGTTCCCGCCCCGCCCCGGACGCGCTATCGGCAAAAGGTACCCCACAGAGCCATGGAGACCGGGGGAGTGGCGGCGATCTGTCCGTTTCGTTCCTTCCACCAGGGGACTTGTGCGGTGCCGCCGACACCCGCTACCGTTTCGATGTATCGGAGCGATACATCGAGTGGCTGTATCGGTGAGGTGTATCCGCCCGATGTATCGGGAGACGGCGGCGTACGGAACCGTACGGCGCGCACGGTCGGCCAAGGAAGGAGCGAGCGATGGCGAAGCGGTCCCAGATCCTGGAACTGGCGGTCCTCGGTCTGCTCCACGAGAACCCGATGCACGGCTATGAGCTGCGACGTCAGCTCAACGTGCAGCTCGGGGCCTTCCGCGCGCTGTCCTACGGGACCCTGTATCCCTGCTTGAAGGACTTGGTCGCCCGCGGCTGGATCGCCGAGGACGACACCGCGACCGCCAACGTGGCCGCCTCGCGCCGGGCCAAGATCAGCTACAAGCTGACCGCGGAGGGCAAGGAGCGGTTCCAGGAGCTCATGACGACCTCCGGGTCGGCGGCGTGGGAGGACGACAACTTCGGCGTCCACTTCGCGTTCTTCGGGCGGACCAACGCCGGCGTCCGGATCCGCATCCTCGAGGGACGGCGCAGCCGTCTGGAGGAGCGGATGGAGGCGGTGCGCGGATCGCTCGCCCGCAGCCGTGACCGGCTGGACTCCTACACATTGGAGCTCCAACGGCACGGCCTGGAGAGCACCGAGCGTGAGGTCCGTTGGCTCAACGAGTTGATCCGGACCGAGCACGAGCAAGCGTTCCCGGCTCCATCGCAGCAGCAACCCCAGCAAGGCTCCCCGGAGCCCCGGCCCTCCTAGCGCTCCCGCGCCGAGGAGAACTGTCCGAGAGGCCCGGTCACAGCCGGCCGGCCACTGTCCCCTTTTCCATATATACGCAGGAGAACGTGCCCGTTTCCCCCGGGCACGGAAGATGAAGGAGAAACCGTTCATGGGTTCGGTTCGAGTAGCGATCATCGGCGTCGGTAACTGCGCCGCCTCGCTGGTGCAGGGCGTCGAGTACTACAAGGACGCCGACCCCAACGCCAAGGTCCCCGGCCTGATGCACGTCCAGTTCGGCGAGTACCACGTCAGCGACCTGGAGTTCGTGGCCGCGTTCGACGTCGACGCCAAGAAGGTCGGCCTGGACCTGGCCGACGCCATCGGCGCCAGCGAGAACAACACCATCAAGATCGCCGACGTCCCGCCGACCGGCGTGATCGTGCAGCGCGGCCACACCAACGACGGCCTGGGCAAGTACTACCGCGAGACGATCGTGGAGTCCGACGCCGAGCCGGTCGACATGGTCGCCGCGCTCAAGGCCGCCAAGGCCGACGTCCTGGTCTGCTACCTGCCGGTGGGCTCGCAGAAGGCCGCGGAGTACTACGCGCAGGTCGCGATCGACGCCAAGGTGGCGTTCGTGAACGCGCTGCCCGTCTTCATCGCCGGTACCAAGGCCTGGGCCGACAAGTTCGAGGCCGCCGGGGTGCCGATCGTCGGCGACGACATCAAGTCCCAGGTCGGCGCGACCATCACGCACCGCGTGCTGGCCAAGCTGTTCGAGGACCGCGGCGTGGTGCTGGACCGCACCATGCAGCTGAACGTCGGCGGCAACATGGACTTCATGAACATGCTCGAGCGCGAGCGCCTGGAGTCCAAGAAGATCTCCAAGACCCAGGCCGTCACCTCGCAGCTGTCCCACGACCTCGGCGCCGGCAACGTGCACATCGGCCCGTCGGACTACGTGGCCTGGCTGGACGACCGCAAGTGGGCCTACGTCCGCCTGGAGGGCCGCGCGTTCGGCGACGTCCCGCTGAACCTGGAGTACAAGCTCGAGGTCTGGGACTCCCCGAACTCGGCGGGTGTCATCATCGACGCGGTGCGCTGCGCGAAGATCGCCCAGGACCGCGGCATCGGCGGCCCGATCCTGTCGGCGTCCTCCTACTTCATGAAGTCCCCGCCGGTCCAGTACTTCGACGACGAGGCCCGCGACGCGGTGGAGAAGTTCATCCGCGGTGAGGTCGAGCGCTGATCCGGCTGTCGGTCCCGCCGCTGGTCGCGAGGGGTCCGGCCTGATCGCCGGATTCTCATAGGCCTTTCATCTACGGCATCGTCCGTAGACGAATTACGCCTCAAAATACTGCCCCGAGCCTGCTCAGGCTCGGGGCAGTTCGCGTAAGCTCCCGCGAGGCAACGATATACGCAAGGAGTTTTACATGGGCCGCAAGCGCGAAATATCGGTTATATCGACACTCGCGGTGGCGGGCGCGGCCTTCGGCGGGACCTTGGTCTCGGCGCCCAGCGCCTCAGCCGCCAGCATCTCCGTCTCCGCCTCGGGGTCGGATGTCGTGGCGATCAACCCTTCGGCGTTCTCCGGTGGAGCGCCGACAGACCAGGTCAGTCAGCAGCTTGCGCAGACCCTGCGCAACTCCTCGCGGTATCTGGCCACCACCTGGTACAACCAGACCTATGGCAACAGCCTGGCTTCCGACGGATATCTGAACCTGGACATCCCCGGTGCCGTGCCGGAGCAGACCTTCCGGCTCCCGGGCATGGCCGCGCTGTCCATCGCCACCTCGGTGAAGCTCGGCACCTGGGACGCCGCCGCCTCCGGGATCAGCGCCGACGAGGCCGCGAACCGGGCCGCCACCATGGTGCGCGCGCTGGCCCACCGCTACTACGCGAACAACTCCCTGGCCGGGGTGTCCACCTGGGGCCAGAGCTGGCAGTCGCCGCTGTGGGCCTTCTACACCGGGCAGGCGGCCTGGCTGGTCTGGGACAAGCTGTCCCCGTCCGAGCGCGACGACGTGGCCCGCATGCTGGCCGACGAGGCGAACCGGCTGACCACCGGCAACGACGTCTACCTGACCTCCGGGCAGGGCAGCGAGCAGCTGTACCAGTACAACAAGGCCGGCGTCGACGTCACCCCCGGCGACACGAAGGCCGAAGAGGACAACTACGACGCGCAGCTGCTCGGGTTGGCCGTGGCGATGATGCCGAACCACCCGAACGCCGCGGTGTGGCAGCGCCGCAACGAGGACCTGCTGATCGCCGACACCGCGACCCAGGCCGACCTGTCCAACCCGACGGTGGTCAACGGCCGCCAGCTGAACTCCTGGCTGCAGGGCTGGAACGTGCAGCCGGACGGCACCGTGCAGAACCACAACATCCTGCACCCGGTCTACATGACCGCGCTGGACCAGTCGCTCCAGCAGGTCGGCACCTTCGCGCTGGCCGGCAAGTGCGCGCCGCAGGCCGTGACGGACAACGTCGGCCTGGTCTACGGCGCGCTGGCCAACCCGGTCGACCCGCCGTCGCAGGGCTCGGAGCAGTCGACGTACAAGTACGCGCCGGACCCGAACAACCTGGCTCAGTACAACTCGCCGATCACCATGCCGTACCCGATCTACCAGCCGAACTCGGCGCAGATCAACTACCCGCAGGGCAACGACTGGGGCAAGCAGTTCCCGTCCTACTACGGGTCCTTCGACGCTCTGGTCGGCGCCTACAACCTGGCGCCGAACGCGATGGCCAACGCCAGCACCCACATGGGCGCCGAGGAGCAGCTGCAGAGCCGGTTCAGCACCGGGCAGACCTACATCCCGTGGAACCCGGCGACCACGCCGGCCGACCAGGCCGAGAACTCCTACGTCGGCGCCGAGCAGCGGGTCGGGCAGATCTCGGCGCAGGCCTACATGGCCCTGTGGCTGAACCACGAGCGTCCGGCGTGCTTCGACAACTCCGGCACCCCGACCCCGCCGAACGTGCCGCCGGCCCAGCCCACCTCGGTCTCCCGGCTGGCCGGCAGCGACCGGTACGGGACCGGCGTCGCGGTGTCCCAGAGCCAGTGGTCCAACGCCGGCGGGGACAACTCGCCGCGGGCGATCGCGGACTCCGTGGTGCTGGCCCGCGGCGACAACTTCCCGGACGCGCTGGCCGGCGTGCCGCTGGCCAAGCGCGACCGCGGGCCGCTGCTGCTGACCGAGACCGCCAGCCTGAACCCGTTGACCGCCAAGGAGATCCAGCGGGTCCTGCCCAAGGGCAAGACCGTCTACATCCTCGGCGGCAACGTGGCCGTCTCGCCGAAGGTGCAGACGCAGCTTCAGCAGCTGGGCTACAAGGTCGTGCGCTTCGGCGGCGCCGACCGCTACGGGACCGCGTTGCAGATCGCGACCCAGGGCATGGGCTCCCCGCACCAGGTCGTGGTGGCCACCGGCGGCGACTTCGCGGACGCGCTGTCGGCCGGCCCGCTGGCCGCCGACGAGGGCAACGCGATCCTGCTGTCCAACGGCAAGACGCTGGACCCGGCCACCAAGGCCTACATCGCCGCGGCCCGGGTCAAGAACGGCGCCGCGGACCCGGCCTTCCACCTGAACGCGGTGGGCGGCCAGGCGGTGGCGGCGACCGCGTACCTGGGCGGCCAGTCGCACAGCCTGATGGGCGCCGACCGGTACCAGACCGCCGCGGCGGTCGCCGCGCGGTTCGCCGCCGACATGCCGGTGACCCAGTTCGGCGTGGCGACCGGCATGCAGTTCGCGGACGCCCTGACCGGCGGTGCCTACATGGCCAACGCCGGCGAGCCGCTGCTGCTGACCGCCCCGACCGTGCTGGCCCCGGCGGACACCAGCCTGTTCCACACGATGCAGAACCAGATCTCGACCATCACGCTGTTCGGCGGCCCGGTCGCCATCCAGAAGAAGGTGATGGACCAGATCGCGCACGCGGTCGGCGGCGTGGAGCACTGATCCCGGATCCGGCCTAGCGATCCGGCGCTCGGCGCGACAGGCTCCGCCACTCGGCGAGCCCGCGTTCGGCGCCGCGATCCGGCTGGCACAGCGATCCGGCGTCCGCCTTCCGGGGAATCCCCTCCGAAGGCGGACGTTTTCCGTTGCCCGGGCTTTACTCAAGCCACTATTTACAGACTTCTGATATTCCAGCACATTCCTTCGTGGACCCCATCGGTTCTTTCGCCCTCCACGAAGGAGACCCATGCGCACGATCCGTCTGGCCGCGCTCACCGCCGCTGCCGCCGCCGCGTTCACGATGTCGATATCGACCTCGTCGGCCGCCGGGATGAGCCATTACGGAGCCAAGCCGATCGCCCCGGGCGCCGGCTCGCACGCCGCCCCGGCGGCTGGTGCCGACACTCTGTCCCTGCAGACCAATGGCAAGACCGGCGTGGTGTCGCCGACGCCGAAGGTGTACCTGGTCTTCTGGGGTTCCCAGTGGTCCAAGGACCCGGCGAAGGTCGCCCCGGACATGCAAGCGATGTTCAAGGGGCTGTACGGCGCCAAGGACACCTGGGGCACGATCCTCGCGCAGTACTGCGAGAACGCCCCGAAGGGCAGCACGACGTGCCCGTCCACCGCGACGTTCATCAAGCACCCGTCCGCCTCGGTCCTCGGCGGCGTCTGGTTCGACAACGGTTCCGCGGCGCCGGCCAACGCCACCCAGGCGCAGATCGCGGCCGAGGCGGGCAAGGCGGCCGGGCACTTCGGGAACAAGACCCAGGCGCCGAACCTCAACGCGCAGTACGTGGTCCTGTCCGCGACCGGCACCCACCCGGACGGCTTCCCGAACAGCGGCTTCTGCGCGTGGCACGACTCCACCAGCAGCGGCTACGGCAAGCTCGCGTACACGAACCTGCCTTACGTCCCCGACCTCGGGGCGGGTGCGTGCACGACCCTGACCGACGGGCGCATGCTCTCCGGGATCGAGTCCACCGAGACGCATGAGTACGCCGAGACGGTGACCGACTTCTGGCCCACCGACGGCTGGAACAACACGGCCAACGGCGAGATCGGCGACGAGTGCGTGAACCTGGACGCCTACGAGACGTTGACCACCGGGAAGTTCGATGTGCAGGGGTTGTGGTCCAACAAGGCGAATGCCTGCGTGACGCACGGCTGATTCCAAGTCCGGTTCCACGCGTGGTTCGACGCTTGCTTCGACGCCTCGGTGAGCCGCCGGAATACCGGTGGCTCACCGAGGCGTTGCGCACTCCAAGGCAATGCCCATAGGAAAGCTAGGGAGTCCAGCATGTCCGAGACGGAGCCGACCGCGACGACCCGCGCCGCAGCGCATCCCGCTCCCCCGGCTTGGAATCAGTGGGCTGAGAAGCGTGACGCGTCCGTTTCCGGCTCGCACGGCGCGCTCGCCCTGGTCGCGACGCACTGGCTGGGCGAGGGCGCGGCCGTCGCGCTGGACGGGCTGCCGGGCCGGTGGGCCGTCGATGGCGACCGGGTCAGCCTCACCGCCGAGCCGGCCGACGCACTGCTGGTCGAGGGCGTCGCGGTGGACGGCGTCCGGCTGTTGGACCCCGACCTGGCGCCCGATCCGACCGTGGTGTTCCACGACGGCCGCAAGCTGGTGCCGATCGTCCGCGAAGGCGTGCTGGCGGTGCGGGTGTACGACCCCGAGGCCGAGAACCGCCGTACCTTCGCCGGGATCGAGCGCTTCCCGTACGAGCCGGGGCTGGTGTTCACGGCGCGGTACGAGCCGTACGTCCACGGCCACGTCGAGCAGGTGCTGAACGCCGACGGCCGGGAGCGCGGGCTGGCGCTGGACGGGGACCTGGTCTTCGGGCGGGACGAGGTCGAGTACCGGCTGGCCGCCACCCGGACCGGCGACCGTTTCGACGTCACGTTCGGCGACACCACCAACGGGCCGGACACGTTCGGCTTCCGCCAGCTCGCCGCCGCGATCGTGCGGCCCGGCAGCGGCGAGATCGTCCTGGACTTCAACCGCGCGCAGTTGCCGCCGTGCGCCTTCAGCGACCACTTCATCTGCCCGGTCCCGCCGGTGGGCAACCGCCTGGACCTGGCGGTGACCGCCGGGGAGAAGCGCCGCGGGGTCCACGCCTGAGGCGGCCCGCGACAGCCCGGCCCGGCCGACCCTTCCCACCGATTCCCGCCGGACCGGTGGGTTTACCGGCTGTTAGCATCGGCACCGTGCAGATCTCAGCGAAGGCGGACTATGCGGTCCGGGTGATGCTCGAGCTCGCGGCCCACGGCCCGGACCTGGTCAAGTCCACGGTCTTGATCGAACACCAGGGACTGCCGCGCAAGTTCGTCGAGTCGATCCTGGTGGAACTGCGCCGCGCCGACCTGATCCGCAGCCACCGCGGCGCCGAAGGCGGCTACAGCCTGGCCCGCCCCGCCGGCGCGATCTCCATCGGCCAGGTGATCCGCGCCGTCGACGGACCCCTCGCCGAGGTCCGGGGGCTGCGCCCGCACGAGACCGAGTACGGCAACGCGGCCCAGCACCTCTCGGATGTCTGGGTCGCAGCCCGCGCCGCCCTGCGCAAGGTCCTCGACGAGACCAGCCTCGCGCACGTGCTCAGCGGGAAGCTGCCGGCGCATGTGCGGCGGATGGCCGAGTCGCCGGAGGCCTGGCTGCCCAGGTGAGGATCTTGCCGCTGGACGGCTGGCCGCCCTGGACCGGACGGCCGCGCCGGTCGGGTCGATTGCGCCGATCGCATTGGCTGCGTCGACCGCCTTGCCAGCGGGGCTTGGCCGCCTACTTCGCCGCCGCGTCGTTCACCTGAGTTCCGCAGGACCCGCCGTCCGGGCTCGTCCACAGCCACGGCGCGCCGCACCACGTGCTTGCGAACTCCGGGGTGTTGGCCATCGGGCTCACGGTGGTCGGTGTGGTGCCGGCGCTCGGGTCGTCGATCCCGATGTTCACCGCGGCGTTGGCGGCCGCCGCACCGCCGATGACAGTGGTGCCGGCGCACAGGGTCAGGGCGGCGAAGGTCGCGAGCTTGCGCATGGTTGTTCCTTCCGATCAGCTTATGGCGCCCAACCGGCGGCACGTGCCGCCGGTCACGGGGCTTGACCCCATCGGGCGAATCGTTAGGCCACCGGCTTCTTCGCGGGCTTCTTAACCGGCGTCTTCACCGGCTTCTTCACCGGCTTGAACGACGTGATGTACGCCGCCGTCGGCGAGCCGAGCCCGGTCGCGGTGTCGTACCCCTTGCGCGCCGCCAGGCCGTGGTCCGCGTCGAGCTTGTAGAGCCGCGCCTCGTGGGTGTCGCCGAACATGCCGTGGTCCACGACCGCCGAGATCGTGGCCGGGGCGCCGGCGGGGTGGTCGACGATGTCGGTGAGCTGCTTCGTCCCGGCCCGCTTGTACAGCGCCGGGTTGGCGAAGCCCAGGGCCCCGCCGGAGGCCTGCATCGCGTCCGCCTGCACGGCGGCGAACATCGGGGCCGCCGCGGACGTGCCGCCGACCACGTCCTGGCCGTAGCCGCCGAGCGTCGGATCGGTGTGGCCGGTGCGGACGGCGGTCAGCAGGTCCCCGTCCAGCGCCACGTCCGGCACCGTGCGCATGGCCGTGCTGATCGTGCTGCCGCCGGCCGCCGTGTGCGCCAGATCGTTCGGCACCACGCCCTTCTGATACCCGGGCTGGTCGAAGTCCTCGCTGGTCCCGCCGCCCCCGCCGAAGTAGAAGGTGCCGGGGAGCGGGGCCCACGCGGTGCCGTCGGCGGACAGATCCGAGCGCAGATCCCCCATCGGCACCTCCCAGTGCCGCGTCCCGTCGGCCGCGAGCGCCAGCGCGGTCCCGCCGACCGCGGTCACCCACGGCGAGGCCGCCGGCCACTCCACCTGCGCCCGCGCCGACCCGGCATCGCACCCCGGCCCGGTCAGCCCCGGCGCCTGGTCCCCGCAGTCCCCGCTGGCGAACGCGAACCCGATGCCCTCGGCCGCCCCGGTCGTGAAGATCTGGTTCTCCTGCGCGATCAGCGCCGGGTCGATGTCCGCGTCCTCGCCGTCACCGGTGGCGTGCATGATCTCGCCGAACGAACCGGTCACCACGTCCGCGGAGCGCTTGTCCACGATCCCGGCCAGTGTGGCGGCGATGTCCTGGTCCTGGCACGAGGCGGCGCCGAAGTAGTGGACGACCGCGCCGGGCGCGAGCCCGTGCGCCATCTCGACGTCCAGCGCCTCCTCCCCGCCCCACGCCGCAGGGGTCTCACACACACCGTCCCCGAGGTGCTTCCACCCGCCGGCGTCCACAGACTCCATGTACTGACCCGCCCCGAACGCCGTGTCCCCGACCGACGTCGCGAACTGGTTCGCATCAGCCCGCATGGTCGGCGAGCCGTACGCGTCCACGACGCCGATGATGGCGCCTTTACCGGTGAAGCCGGAGGCGGTGACGCCATACGCGGCGCGCAGCTGCTTGGGGGAGTAGCCGCACACGACGAGCGGATCGGGCTTGTTGTAGCCCTGCGGCACGCCGGTCGCCGGGGTGCCGCCCCAGTCGGACGAGCACGCGGTGGAGTCGGTGGCCGGCGCGGTCGGGTCGCCGGGATCGGCGGGAGCGCCGGGATCGGTGGGATCGGTGGGCAGACTGCGCTTGATGGGGCCGCCGACGATGACCGGGCTGACGGGGCCGGACGGCTGCATCGGCCCGCCGGGGTTCACTCCGGCTCCCGGGATTGTCGGCTCCGCCGGGCCGCTGCTATCAACGGGTCCGGCAGGCTGCATCGGCCCACCCGGATCCACTCCGGGACCCGTCAGCACCCTGCTTCGAGGTCCGGCAGCGACCCGATAAGAAAACTGCCGCATCCCCCGCGGCTCCGGTACCAACCCCGCAACACTCGACACCGCCCCGACCAACTCCGCCGGCACCGCAGCTCCCGCCCGCGAGACATACCCCCCGACCGCGTGGCTCCGCCGCTCCGGCAGCTGCCCGAACGCCTTCCGAATCTCCCCGGCAGTCCCGGCCACATCGATCCAGTGGCTGTTCTCCGCACTCACCTTCAGCCCGCCCCCGGCCAGCCACGCGTGCACCTTCGCCAGCTGCGCCGTCGTCGGCCCGAAGCGCGCCTGCGCCTGTGCCGGGGTCAGGAAGTGCCGGTACTGCGCGTCGTGCGGGTCCGAGACCGCGGCGGCGAACTGCTGTAACCCGTCCGGGTCAGCGCCGGCCAACCCGATCCGCGCAGTAGTAGGACCATCCACTGCCGTCGGCGCGGTGGCCGCGACCGACAGTGCGTCCGGTCCCGCGACCAACGCGCCGACCGTCAGCACAGCCGCGACGTGCCTGAACCGTCCAACCATGCCAGACTCGCCCTCTGCTCGCCCTACCCGGAAGATCCGGAAGGACATTAGCCACGGCAGAGGGCGAATCTGCGCATTTTGATACCGCGCGTGTCGATCGATTTCGACAACTCGCGTTTCCTGCGATTCGTGCTTCCTAGGGCTCGCGCGGCCTACAACTCCATCGCGACCGGCACGCTCTCGGACCCGGACCACTCCGCCTGTCCCCCACCCGGCTTCGCCCCGCCGCCGTGCCCGCCGCCCGTACTCGGCCGCCGCACCAGCGCCAGCACCGCCAGCCCACCGACCGCGCCCATCAGCGCCGCCGCCAGGAATACCGACTGGAGTCCGGAAGCGAACGCCGCGTGCGTCATGTGCTCCAGCACCGGCCGCTGCGCCGGCCCGCCGGCCGCCACCACGCCCTCGCCCTGCCCGGCCGCCAGCGCGTCGGCGACCGGCACCGGCCGCGGGACGCCCGAACCGCGCACCGACGACGTCAGCCCGGCGTGGAAGACCACCCCGAGCACCGCGATGCCCAGCGCGTTCCCCAGCTGCCGCGCGGTGTTCACCGCGCCGCTGGCCATGCCCGCCCGCTGGTACCCGACCGCGGCGACGGCCGTCGACACCAGGGTCGGCGTGGCCAGCCCGACACCGACACCGCTGATCGCCAGTCCCGGCACCAGCACCGTCCAGCTCGACCCGGTGCCCACCGCCATCTGCGCCGCCGACCCGGCCGCGATCAGCAGCAGCCCGCCGCCGATCATCAGCCCGGGCGAGACCCGGTCGGCCAGCAGTCGGCCGCCCAGTCCGGCGGTGAGGAACGCCGCGCCGCTCATCGGCAGGAAGCACAGCCCGGCTGTCACCGGTCCCATGCCCAGCGTCGACTGGAGCCACAGCGACTCATAGGCGAAGTACGAGAACGCCGCCCCGGACAACAGCAGCGCGCCGATCATCACGCCGGTGAACGTCCCGCGCCGGAACAGGCTCAGGTCCAGCATCGGCGCCTTCCCCTTCAGCTCCACCGCGATCCACGCCACCAGCGCCACACCGGCCCCGGCGAACACCCCGATCGTGCGGGCCGAGCCCCAGCCGTAGTCGTTGCCCTTGATCAAGGCGTAGGTCGCCAGCCCGGCCGCGGCCGTGAACGTCACCAGGCCCGGCAGGTCCAGACCGCCCCGGCGCTCGCCGCGGGACTCGCCGACGTACCGCAGCGTCATGGCCACCGCCAGCACGCTGATCGGCAGGTTGACGAAGAAGATCCAGCGCCAGTCCAGGTGCTGGGTCAGCAGCCCGCCCATGATCGGCCCGGCGGCCGCCGCGGCGCCGCTGACCGCGCCCCAGACGCCGAAGGCGGTGCCCAGGTCGCGTCCGGAGTACAGATGGCTGATCAGCGCGACCGTGGTCGCGAGCATCGCCGCGCCGCCTATGCCCTGCACGGCGCGGAAGGCGATGAGCACACCGGGGTTGCCGGCCAGCCCGCAGGCGAGCGAGGCGCCGGCGAAGACGACCAGCCCGGCGACGTAGAGCTTGCGGTGCCCGGCCCGGTCGCCGAGCGAGCCGGCGGCCAGCAGCAGCGCGGCCAGCACCAGGGCGTAGATGTCCATGACCCACTGCAGGTCGGCGAACGTGGTGTGCAGGCTCCGGGCCATGTCGGGCAGGGCGACGGTGACGATGGTGACGTCCACCAACAGCATGAACGTCCCCAAGCAGACCGCGACGAGCGGCAGCCACTTGCGCATGGGGTCCTCCTTGAGGACGCGTGGGGATCGATTGGTTGTGCTCGACCATCGCAGGCTGCGGCGGGAAAAGCGGAACCAGACAGCGGCAGCCGGTGCTTTTCAATGATCGATGCGACTGTCATGATGGATTCCCATGACAGTGCAGCAATCGCGCGTGGCCCGCGACCGGCCGGTCGAGGAGCTCGACCTGCTCGACCGGCAGTTGGCCCAGGCCCTGATGCTGGACGGCCGGGCCTCGTTCAGCCGGTTGGCCGAAGTGCTCGGGGTCACCGACCAGACCGTGACCCGCCGCTACCGCCGGCTGCGCGGCGAGGGCCTGCTGCGGGTGATCGGGCTGCCGCTCGGCAGCCGGGTCGGCCTCTACGAATCGCAGATCCGGGTGCAGTGCGTGCCCGGTGCGGCGGCCGGGATCGCCGACGCGCTGGCCCGCCGCCCGGACATCGGCTGGGTCAACATCGGCGCCAGCGGCACCGAGGTGTCGTGCATGAGCCGCTCCCGCTCCCGGTACGAGCGCGACTCGCTGCTGCTGGAGAAGCTTCCGCGCACCCGGCAGGTCACCGGCGTCTCGGTGAAGTCGATCATGCACACCTTCGTCGGCGGCCCCGGCGGCTGGCCCGGCATGACGGCCGGGCTGGACGCGGACCAGATCGCCGCGCTGCGCCGGGACTTCCCCGTGGTACGCGGCGAGTTCGAGCTCGACGACGCCGACCGCGTCCTGCTCGCGGTCCTGGCCCGGGACGGCCGCGCGCCGTACCCGGAACTGGCCGCGGCCGTCGGCAAGTCCGAGTCGACCGTGCGCCGCCGCCTGGAGCACCTGATCGACGCCGGCGTGCTCTACTTCGACATCGAGTGTCAGGCGGCGAACATGGGTTTCGACGCCGAGGCCATGCTGGTGGCGGCGGTGGCCCCGTCGGACCTGGACGCGGTCGGCCGCGCGATCGGCTCCCACCCCGAGGTCCCGTTCGCCGCGGCGACCACCGGCGCCACCAACCTGATGGCGGTCGTGGTCTGCCGCGACCTCGAGGACCTGTACGAATACGTGACCGGCCGACTCGGCGCCATCAAGGAAGTCGGACCGCTGGAAGTGGTGCCGGTGCTGCGCACGGTGAAGCGCGCGGGCCTGCTCACCGACGGCGTGCGGCTCTACGACCCGCCGGAGGCCCTGTACTGAGCCGATGCGCCATGCCGGGCATGGGAAACCGGGCCGCGGATTCGCATCCGCGGCCCGGTTAAGGCGTTACGAGCGCGGGCCAGGACTCCGGCGCCTCGGACCCTGACCTGATCCCGGACTAGACCTCGGGCTCGGCCTCAGAACCCGGCTCAGAATCCGCCTCCGCCTCGGGCTTCGTCCACGCCAGCTCCGCGACCGCCGCGTCGAACTTCGTGATCGCGGCGTCCACGGTGGCCTCGTCGCCGCCCGGGCCGGCCTGGCCGGTCAGCGCCAGCGAGAGCCAGCGGTGGTCGGGGTCGCCGGCGACCGGGACGACGTACTCGATGTGCCGCGGGCGGGGCGGCGGGGCGTCGTCGCCGTCGTCCTCCTCGTCGTCCAGGTCCTCGGTGTCCGGGTCGATCCCGGCGCTGCGGTCGATGCGCACCGCCGGCATCCCGGCGATCACGCCGGTGCGCGCGGTCGGGTTGGAGGCGGCGACCCGGGCCACCACGTCGGCCGGCTCCGGTACGGCCGCGCTGGGGATCTTCACCTCGGAGGCCATCACGGTCAGCGCCGGCACCGGCCCCCCGCCGGGCGTCGGGATGTAGAAGTCGATGCCGCCCTTGGCCCGCCCGGCCATGATCTGGGTGCCCAGGCGGCCGGCGATCAGGCCCCGCCCGGCCTCGGCGGCGTCGGCCGGGACGGCGGCGAACACCGTGTCCAGGAAGGCGTTGACATCGGCTTCGGCGTGCTCGTCCAGGCGGATGCGGGTCCAGCCCGTGCCCAGGTCCAGGCGATAGTTGATGGGTTTGCTGTTCGCGGTCTCGGCGGCCGTCGGCATGGTGCAGTTCCCCCGCGCTTGAAGGTGTTATGACAGCTTTCGAGTCTACAAAGGCGAACACGTCAGCGGTATCCCGTTCCCGTCACCGTTCCCTCGTGCGGCCTCGCAGCGGATGCGGCCCCGGGCCCGGGCTTGCAGGCTCGGACGGGTGGCCGCCGCCCGGCGGCCCGCACGTCAGAGCGAAACGAACAGGACGGTGCCGCTTATGCGCACGCTGCCTTCCCCGGTCCGGCCAAGCGACCCACGCGACCAAGCGATCGAACGTCGGTTCCGACACGGTACGCCGATCCGGTGACCGGCATACGCGGGCCGAGGCTGCTCCGGGTGGGTGCGGCCGCGGCGATGACGCTTCTCGGTGCCTCGGCCGGCCCGGCCGCGGCGGACACCACCGGCTCACCGGCGGACGGCGTGACGGTCGCCGTCCTGGGCGGCGGCACGCCCGCGGACGAGCACGCGGCGATCGACTACACGATCGAGGTGCGCGACGCCGGGAGCGTGCCATATCGGCACGTCGACGTCACGGCGATGCTCCCGCCCGGGTTCCACGTGGTCCGGGCCAGCCCGGCCGCCGCCTCCGCCGCGGGTCCGGCGTCGATGCCGACCTGGACCGCGGACCTCGTCCCGGGCCGAACGGTGGACATCCAGGCCCGGATCGCCGCCGGCACGGTCCAGGACCTGGCCGAGGCGTCCGAGCCGCTGACCGGGCCCAGCGATGTGATGGACGGTCCCGGCGACGGTTCCGGACCCGGACCCGGCGGCATGGCCTGGTACTCGCTGTCGGCGTGCGCCCAACGCGGCCCGGGCGACGTCCCGGTCTGCAGCCTGTCGCGCCAACTGCTGGTGAAGACCGACGACGACAACGACCGGGGCATCGAGGCGATCGTGTTGATCCTCGGCGTGCCGCTGATCGTCGGCGGGCTGGGCTGGTACGCGTGGCGCGCTTGGCGGGAGCCGGAGATGGCCTGAGCACACACCAAGGCCGCCGGGCGAAGTTCGCCCGGCGGCCCAGGAGGGGTGTCGCTCTACCGACTGCTTAGTGCGGCTTAGTGCGGCCTGCTTAGTGCGCGGCCTGCGTGGGGCGCGCCGCCGGCTCGGTCACCACATGCCCGGTGACGGCCACGTGCCGCTTGGCGGCCAGCGTCCCGGTCCGGCCCAGCAGCATCGCGATGGCCATCACGACCAGGGCGTCGGTCAGCGCGTTCACGCCGATCTGGTGCTGGAACATCCACCGGCCCAGCTGGTCGCTGAACCAGTGGTTGGAGCCGTACACGAACAGCAGCCGCGCGCCGATGACCGCCGTCCACAGCGCCGCGTAGGCGTAGCCGGAGTGGGTGTAGATGAGGCCGTCGCCGGCGTCCCGCCGCACCTTCAGCAGCGCCGCGGCCGCCAGCCCGAGCAGCAGCCCGAGCGCCGCGCCGACCAGCTCCAACAGCAGTCCGTTCCCCGAGGTGGCCGGGTGCTTCACGTACAGCGGCACGATCACCGCCGCGACGATCGCCGGCCGCAGCAGCCGCATCGTCCCGACCTTGCGCCGTCCCAGGTCGGTGCCGAGCACCGAGGCCAGAACCGCTATGTTCACGATCCACACGCTGGCGTCCATGATGTTTTCCCCTCTCCCACCTGCCCGTTTCTTGCTGACGATCTGAGACTCGCAGCCGGCCGGTTGGAATCGCTTCCATCCGCGGGTGGAAGGCGGGTGGAACGTGGGTGGGGTGCAGGTGGACCAGGTGTCCAGGTGGACCAGGTAGAAGACAGGTGCACCAGGTGCACCGAGGGGAGTGGATTCCAGCGGCGGCGGTTACTCACTCCCGCCCGAGTTGATCCGCACTCAGCCCCAGCAGCTCCAGCGCCACCCGGTAGTCGTCGAACCCGGCCCCGTTGGCCAGCCCCAGGCTGATCGCCGTCCCGACGGCGTCGGCCAGCCCCGCCACCGTCGATCCGTGCCCGCCGGCCATCAGGTGCACCTGCGGTGGCCGGTCATCGGGCCGGACCACCGTCACCCGCCCGGCATACCCGCCGACCAGCACGCTGACCGTCTCCGACGAACGCTGACGCGGCAGCCTGACCTGGGCCATTACGCGGCTCCTGAGGGTGTGGGCGCCAGGGGTGGGGCCCCGGCGCGGACCGATGGAAGAGGGCAGGCTATCGCCCGGCACCCGGGTTTGCGCGGATGGCAGAGCCTTGACTGTGGCGCCTCCGCGGGCGCCCGTTCCTCAATATCTCAGTGACCTGAGATACAACTCTCTCCCTCAGCGCGGAAGCTCCGCCGGCACCGCGAAGACTGGGTTCCGGTAGAGCTCGCTCACCGCGCCGGGGTCGTCGGCCGCGCAGACCGCGGCCAGTTCGTCCAGCAGCGTGTCGTAGTCCTCGCCGGTGCGGCCGGCGTAGGCGTCGGTCATCCGGCCCCACTCGTCCCAGGGCAGGCTCTCGACCTTGTTCAGGGCCGCGAGGTCCTTCACCGCGTTGCCGCGGATCTCGGCCGGGCCGAAGTTCTCGGTGCCGTAGACGCCGAAGGCCGCGCCGTCCGCCTCGCCCCGGCGGTAGGCGGCCCAGGCCTCGGCGCCGGTGAGGAATTCGCCGGGCAACAGATCGTGGGCGTTCGGGAGTACGGTGCCGCCCAGGAGTTCGGCGTCGAGGCGGATCCAGCGCCCGCCCGCGGCTCCGTTTTCGGTCCCGGCTCCCTCTTCGGTCCCGATAGTGCTCGCCGAATCGCTCCCGCATGGTCGTCAGCAGGCTGACATCGCCAGGCGGCACATAGGACACGCGTTGCTGCGGCCCGACCGGGACGAGCGCCCGCTTGTCCATGCCGCGACGGTACCGAGCGCCGATCCGTGGCTTCGCCGAACGCGGGAAACGGTTACCCCTGCGGCGATCGGGCCGTGGCGCGGAACGTGAGGGGTAATCACTTCCAGCCGTCTCACCTTGATGTTCCACATGGTCGCAAGACCACTGTCGTCGCGGGTGTCGAAATCAGAGGTCTCCATAAAGACCGCTAAAGGTCCGCCAGCCGGCGCTGCCGGTTTTCCCAAGTCTTTACGTACCGAAGGTGTCCGAAGCCGCCGAACCCCGCCAGGCTGAAGCCGTTGCGTAACCGATCGCGGGTTCGCGCGTTGGTGAGGGTGTGGGTGGGAACTTGTGTACGGAGCCTGGGCCGCCGGGCGGGTCGTTCACCGGCTCGCCGTCTCACCGCCCCCGCGGACCCGGCCCGGCGGCGTATGATCCGGCGCTGAGATACGCCCCGCGGCCCGGCCGGCCGGCGGCACCCGCGGTACCAGCGGGCATCGGCGTGAAGCCCTTATCCACGCCCTCAGATATCGCCGCATACGGGCCCCTCTGATGTAATGGGTTCGGCGTCGATCATGGAACATCTTTGTCAGGTTTCTGATATGTTCTTCGAATTCAGGCCGGTATCCACTTCGTAATCGCTTAGGAACGTAGGGTTGGCATATGGCTTCCGTTCAAGCTCGCAGCCGCAGCCACACCGGCGGTGAAGCCCGGTGACCGCGGCGGACCGCGTCCAGGAGGCGGCGCGGGGCGGTCACGGCGCGCCGGGCCGGCACTCGGCCTTCGGCGCCGCGCCCGAGGGCCGGTCCGCCGGCCGGCGGCCGACCGCCTGGGTCGTGGCCCCTTCGGTCTGCACGGCGGTGCTGGCGGCCGCCGCCATCATCATCGTGGTGAACGGCGCGCAGTCGGCCGGCTACCACATAAAAAGCGGCCCGATGGCCGCGGTCTGGGTCCTCGGCGGCCTGATACTCGCGGTCGTCGTGGCCACCCTCGCCTTCGCGGGGCGCCAGGGCCGTGCGACCGACATCCAGACCCTCCCCGAATCCGAACGCCGGCCGGCCCCGCAGCCGATGCCGCAACCGCAGCAACCGCAGCAACCGCGGCAGCCGCAACAGTCGCAGCCGCAGCAAGTCCCGCCCCCGGCCCCCGCGCCGCGCCCGCAGCAGGCGCCGCCGGCGATGCCCCCGCAGGTCGTGGCGAACGCCACCGAGGCGGCGGCGACTTTGGCCGGCGCGGCCAAGACCGCCAGCCCGTTGTCCGTCTCCGACGAGGGCGTGGACCTGCAGGTCATCTTCGCGCAGCTGGTCCGCCGGCTGCTCACCCTGGTGCTGCAGCAGATCAACCGGCTCGACGAGCTGGAGAACGAGGTCGAAGACCCCAAGCTCCTGAAGTCCTTGTTCGGCATCGACCACCAGGCCACCCAGGTCCGCCGCTACGGCGAGAACATCGGGGTGCTGGTGGGAGCGCTCCCACAGCGGCAGTGGACGCACCCGGTGCCGGTCACCGTGGCCCAGCGCTCGGCGGTCTCCGAGACCCCGGACTACCCGCGCGTGCAGGTCATCCCGCGGGCCCCGGGCCGGATCCACGGCCACGCCGTCTCCGACGTCATCCACATCCTGTCCGAGCTGGTGGAGAACGCCACCAACTACTCCAATCCGACCACCAAGGTCACCGTGGGCGCGCACCGGGTCTCCGCGGGCCTGGCGATCGAGATCAACGACCACGGCATCGGCATGGAGTCCGAGCAGTTCCGGCGTCTCAATACCCTGCTTCGGGACCCGTCCGGGGCCAACGTCCGGGACCTGCTCTCGCAGGGCCGCATCGGGCTGTCCGTGGTGGCCAAGATGGCCCAGCGGCACGGGATCGCCGTCGAGCTGGCCCCGAACGTCACCGGCGGCACCATGGCGCTGGTGGTGATCCCGGACGCGCTGCTGGCCGTCGAGGAACTGCCCGCCGACAAGGGCCGCCAGCCGCGCCGCGGCGTCGACACCACGCAGCTGCCGGCCCGTCCGGCGCTGGCCCCGCTGCCGGACACCCTGCCGCAGATGTCGACCACCAGCGCGGCCCCCGCTTCGGCCGCCTCGCTGTCGCCGGTGAACGCCTCGACGCCGCCGCTGCTCTCGCCGGCCGCCACCCAGGTGCCGCCGCTGCCGACGGCGCAGGGCTCGCAGAGTTTCCAGAGTGCCCAGAGTTCCCAGGCTTCGCAGAGTTCCCAGTCCTCGCAGGCTTCGCAGGGCTCGCACGGTCTTCACGCGTCTCAGGCATCGCAGATGCCCGCGGGCGACGGCGACGAGACCGTGCGCGTGCCCTCGGCCTCGGACTGGACCGCGGTCCCGCCGCTGCCGACCTCGCCGGCCGCCGCGCAGGAGGCCGCGCAGTCGGGCTCGTCCTGGAACGTCGCGCCGCCGTCCGACTACTCCCGCCCGGCCGCCCACGGCCGCCCGTCGGCCCCGGCCGAGCCGCAGTGGCCGTCCACCACGCCGCCGATCGCGACCAGCGCGATCACCGTCGGGAACCCGCCGAACGCGGTCGGAATCCTCTACGGCGGCTTCGACCCGGCCGCGATCGGCGCCAAGCTCGCCGCCTGGGGCTACAAGAAGCAGGACCGCGGCG
>NZ_JAAFYZ010000118.1 GCF_018274385.1 Catenulispora pinistramenti
CCACCAAACTCCACCCGCCAACGAATCCCGCCCGCCGACCGGCACATCGCGAACCACATCGCGAACCACATCGCGGACTCCCGAGCAAAGCGCGAACTCCCAGGCAAACGTTGCCTGACACGGCACTAGCTTGTGGCCGAGGCCGCCTCCGGCGGCGCGGACCATACGCAAGTAGGGAGCACGGAAGTGTCGCAATCCTCAGCGGGCACTCAGTACGCCGCCGAGACCGCGCAAGCCGGAGCGGCTGCCCAGCGGGCCGGCCTGGCCTCTTCTTCCCCAACACCAAGCTGGGCGCATGGTGGAAGGCCAAGGACGCCGGCTCGCTGGTTGATGAGTTCGAAGGCGGCCTGGTGAGCGTGAAGGCGGCGGGGCGGCAGAGGTGTTCCCGCGCGCGGCCTTGGCCCGTGGCGAGGTGCTCAAGTTCAGCTACCTGACGATAAGCGCGGACGGCATCGTGCAGAACAAGGACATCCTCCCCTGGAGCCAGATTCCGCGAGGTGCTGGTCAAAAACGGAAAACGTCCAATTCTACGAGGTAGACAGGCCCAAGTCTCGGTACGGGCTGCCGGTGGGCTACTTCCCCAATCTCCCGCTGTTCCTCACCCTCGTTGAGGAGCTGCGCGCGCAGGCACGGTGACTTGCTGGTGCCGCCTCGACGCCCTGGGTGCTCTGCACGACGTCCACCAGGACCTTCGAATCTCCGGCTCGCGCCGAAACCATTCGCAGCCGACGTCGGCCACGTCAAGGCTCTGCTGATAGGCTCCCGGCCGCGCCTCGACCCTGGGGTCGTCGGATCCGCCTCAAGGCTCCGCTTCGGACGGCCGGCTCTCCTGAAGCCGGATCGGCCTATATCAGGGTCCCGGACAAGCCTGGATCCACGGCCGCGAGCTGCGTCGCGACGACGGTCCCCACAACATTCCACAAGCCGCTCGAGTTCACCCGGCACGACGCGGTGGCGGACACCCGGCCGCGGTGGTGCGAGACGAGTTCGAGCACGCCGCCCCGGGGCGAGGCCTGGAAGGCCCGCAACCTGCGCAGTCCGAGCCTCTTGGTCCAGTACGGGTACAGCGCGCAATGCGCTGAGACGCAGACCTCGTCCTCGGGTATCGCTATCCGCGGCGCGAAGTACCGGGACACGATGTCGTATTCTTCCTGCTTCGCCGCGTCGGGTGTCGAGTATCGCGCGGTGATGATCACGCCGCGGCAGTCCAGGTCCTCGATGGCGGCGGCCTCCGGCTCGAACTTCATCACCTCCTCGGGGGTGTCCAGCACGGCGAGATAGTCGGCGTCGGCGACCAGGCACTCCTTCGGCCGCCGGCCCAGCGTGGCGGCGAGCTTGTCCGCAGCTTCCGGCTTCATACGGTGCAGTACGGTCTCGGGAAAGGTCACCGTCACCCGGTCGCCGTCCCGGTCGGCCGTCAGCACACCCGCGCGGGAGTGCCACTCGACGGACCGGCCCGGGCCCAGCAGGGTCAACATCCACTCGCTCGCCGCCAACGTCGCGTGGCCGCAGATGCGCAGTTCGCAGTTCCGGGTGAACCACCGGATGTTGTAAGCGCCGGCGGCGGCCCGGTCGGTCACGAACGCCGTGACCGGCTCGTCCATCTCCCGGGCGAGCCGGAGCAGGCTCGCGGTGGGCATTTCCTCCGCCAACTGGACGACGGCCGCCGGATTGCCCTCGATCTGGCCGAACACACAGGCGTCGACGATCGCGTACGGCGCCTTGCCCGACGCGCCGGTTCCCTGCTCGTATTCCCCGTTCATCTTCTCCCCCTCTCGTGTTCCGGGCCGCCGCCTATCGGCGGATCCCGGCCTCTCGCGCCTCGACCAGCGTCCTAACCCGATCGAGGTTCTCCGGCTTGATCAGTGCGTAAGGCTCCTCCTGGAGTGCGGGCACGGCGACAGTGGCGTATGCCCGCGTGCCGATCACGGCCGCTCGGCACACCGCTAGATCGGATACGTTGACCGCCTCCCGTCCGAGCTCGAAGATCGCGTCGGTGTTCACCGCGAGGCACTGCGCGTCGCCGTCCGGGATGTCCCTGGCGTACACAAGGGCTCCGGTGTCCCGCGTGCCCAGATGATCGGTGACGCGCCCTTCCGCGTACGTGTACGAGTGGTACGGCACCCCTGCCAGGTACTCGGATCGGTGCACCTGAGCGTAGGCGTCGGTCGCCAGCATCAGGGAGTTCGCGTTCATCTCCGAGATCCAGCCAAACACCGAGTCGTCCCCGAACGTCGAACGCTCGGCCCAGTCGACGTCCGCCACGGCCGGCGCCTCGGGTCCCACGACGACGAATGAGTACACCGGGTGCCGAGTACGCCGACCGCCGAGAGCTCGCGCCACGTGAGTGGCCGCCACGCCCGACTCAGAGGGGGCGTTGGTGAGGTCCACCTGCCCGCTGGTGATGAAGGACAGCGTGTACGCGGGCAGGGCCACGGTGACGCGCCGTGACACCCGGGCGATCTCGGCGAGCAGTATCGAGAGGACATCGTGCACGGACACACCCGTGAAGTCCGGCAGCGAACTCTGGACGACGAGCAGGTCGACGCCGTCACAAGCCTCGTCGAACAGCCGGCCGAACTCCTCGCGCAGAGCCGCGGGACCGACCGCCGCCGGACCGGCCGCCGGACCGGGCCCAGGGGATCGCGCCGTGCGGCTCATCCCCGCAGCGGCCTCGGAGAGGGTGACCCCTCCGGCGAGCGCCACCTCCGGCGACAGCAGAAAGCCGCGGCCGGCCGCCGCCACCTGTACTTCGAGGCGCCCGAGAGAGTCGAGCCCCAGATCGTGCAGCGGTTCGTCCGCAGCCGGTACCCGGCCGATCACGCCGGCCAGGACCTCGCGGAGCACCTGCTCGGCGGAGGTGCGCGGCGAGGCGCCGACCGCTGCGCCGCGGGCCGACGGGACGCGATACAGCGAGCTGACGGGCGAGCCGGTGGCGTGCGGCGCGCCGTTGCCCGACTCCGGATCACCCGGGCCGTCCGGGCCCGGCGAATCCGCCGATCGCCGTGCGAGCACCAGCAGGGCGGCATCGTCCGTTTTGCCGTTCGCACTCGCCGGCAGTGCGGGCAGAGCACGCAGGCGACGGATCCACCGGTCCTCCGGCAGACGCGAGCGCACCCGCCTTCCGAGCTCCGCGACGTCCACCGTGCCCGGAGTCACGAAACACTCCAGCGCGTCGGCTGTGCCTTCGCCGGACCCCGGCACTGCGACCACCCGGACCTGCTCGCACCGGCCGGCTTCTCTGATCGCTGCCTCGATCTCGCCGAGTTCGACCCGGACGCCGCGCAGCTGTACCTGCCGATCGCCTCGGCCGATGTATTCCAGGCCGCCATCGGCGAGCACCCGCACCATGTCCCCGGTGCGGTACAGCCGCTCCGCACCAGGCGTCGCTCCTTCCGCGTCCGGGACCAGGAACCGGTGCCGCGTCTCCGCATCGTCACCGACGTACCCGCGGCCGACCTGGACGCCGCCGATCCACAGTTCGCCGACCTGCCCGGCCGGGACCGGCTCGAGCTCGTCGGACAGCACGTACAGGTCGACGTTCGGCATCGCGGTGCCGATGAGGTTAGGCAGCGGGTCAGGCTGCTGCGAACAGCGGTGCCAGGTGACCGCGACGCACGTCTCGGTCGGCCCGTACGAGTTGACCAGCACTGTGGCGGGCAGGACCCGCGCCACGTCCCGTCGGAGCCCGTCGGGCAGCGACTCGCCGTTGCACACGATCGTCGACAGGGAGCGCAGCCGGTCGGCCATCGGGGCGACCGCCTCCAGCAAGCTGACGAACGGACGCAGCAGCGTGGGCACCAACTGGAGAACCGTCACCTCCTGCTCGATCAGGTACTCCGTGACCGGGATCAGACCGCCGGCGATCGGCCGCAGCGGAACGACCATCCGGGCGCCGCGTACCAAGGGCAGGAAGATCTCGGGGATGGAGAAGTCGAACGAGGGGCGGGAGAGCTGTGCGATGCGCGCGTCGGGGGTGACCGACAGCTGCTCGCCGTACCAGTCCAGCAGGTTGGTCAGCGCCGCCATCGGCACCGCGGCGCCCTTGGGCGCACCGGTACTGCCGGAGGTGTGCATGATGTAAGCCAGTCCCGCGCGCCGCGTTCCGGCGAACCGCTCCACACCGGTGACGGCGGGCTCGCCCGAGGCCGACAGCACCACACGGGCCGCCGCGTCGACGCGCTGAACGATCTGCGCCACCCGCGCCTCCGGCTCCGTCTCCGCGACCGGCACGAAGTGGCAGCCGTGTGCCAGGGTCGCGAGCACGGCGACGACATACCCGATGCCGCGGCCGCCCTGGACGACGACCGCCGAGTCCTGCGGAACCTCCGACGACACGAAGCGCAGGCGCAGCTCGTCGACCCGGTCCAACAGCCCGGCGTAGGTCACCGCCGCGTCGCCGTGGACGACGGCGATCCCGGCGGCATGCCGTCGCGCCGCGGCGGCGAACTGCTCGTACACCCCGCGACCGTCGGCGGGCGCGCGGCGCCCGCCGGAGACGATCGGTCGCATATCAGGATAGGAACTCAGCACTTGGATACACCTTCTCTCGTGCGGAAGCCGGCGACGGCCGCCATGGGTGCCACCGCTGGATGGACCGACGTTCAGTGCGTGCGGCCGCCCGCCGTCGCCCCCGGCTGCCACCAGGTGGAGACCGGGAAAATGGCGCGACCGCGCTCCGCTTTGGCCGTCACCGAACCGATTTCGTAATCGATCTCATCAATGCCCTGTGCACAGGCCCATTCGATGGGCGCATGGTAAAGACATTCGAAGCACGAGCTCAGCCTGTCCTCGAATTCTTCGAATCCCGCGCACAGCGCGCGCAGACTGACGCCCATACGAAAGAACAGCGCAAAGCCGGTGCGGCTCTCCCCGTCGCAGCCGCGGACGACCAAGCCGTCCTCGCCGGCGAAGCCGAGCAACTGCGTGAAACGCGTTCCGGCCTTCGCGTCGCTGTAATCCTAGCCGTATTTTCTCTTGTCGTGGCCCTGGAGCCTTACGATTTCCTCGCCCATCGCCGCCGGTCCCGCCGAAAACGAGATCGTGCGCCCGCTCCCGGCGAACCGCCTGCGATCCCGCCGCACACCCCATCGCTTGCGGGAACTCAGGCTCGCGAGACGGTGCTCGTACGAAGGACCAGGCGGCGCAAGGACCACGCGCTCATAGCCAGGGCGGTCGTTCGCGGCGGCCGCCTCGATGTGACTGATGCGCCTCGGCATGTCGAAGGCCACTCCCGGAACGACCGACATCAGACCGTGCAGGCCCACGCTGACCCAGTTCAGGGCCCAGCTCGGCGCACGTGACTCGTCCGATCACGGCTCGTCCGCGAAGCGCTCCAGCAGCGCATTGATATTGCAGCACGGCGAGGGATCCGTGGTGTCCGTGGCCTACCAGGCGACCGCAAACCGCGGTCGCGCGCCTTCGAGTCCGACCATCACCGACGGCTCACCGGTCAGAGTCGATTCGTTGGCGGAAAACCACCCGTGCGTCTCGAAAAGTACACGGGGACCAGCGCGCTCCATTTGCGATGATCGATCTCGTCGACGCCGTGAAAGACCCTGCGACTACTATCACGATAGTACGCTTTCTCCGCGCGGACCGACCTGCGCCAAGAGCGAGCCGACGTCCGCGAATCCGGGCGCGATGGTACTGGAGATCGACTCGACAATACGCAGGATTCGAGCCGCCGCACCCGACACCACAATCACGGTACGGGTTCTTCGGACTTTACCATCGCTTGACCATTCATCATCGCCTCATAGACTTCAACAGTGCTCTTCGAAACCTCATCAGCCGTTCCGGCGCCGGTCCCGCGCGGGGCCAGGGTGGCCGTGATCGCACCCGCCGGACCGGTCCGTCCCGAACGCCTCGAACACGGCTGCGCCCTGCTGCGCGGGCTCGATCTCGAACCTGTTCTCGGACGACACCTGCTCGGACCGGTGAGCGGATACCTGGCCGCCGAGGACCGGCAACGGGCCGCCGATCTCGAGGAGGCCTGGACCGATCCGGACATCCACGCCGTACTCTGCGCGCATGGCGGATACGGTTCCGTACGCATGCTGGACTTGCTCGACTGGGACCGCATGGCGCGGGCCGCCGGGGGCCGGCCGACGCGGGCCAAGCCGTTCGTGGGTTCCAGCGACGTCACCGCCCTACACCGGGCCTTCGCACTGCGCCTCGGCGTGCGCACGCACTACGGCCCGGTCGTCGCGGGGCCGATCCTCGGCGCGCCGGATCCGTGCCCGGTGACCGTCCGCAGCTTCGCGGGCGCCTTGTTCTCCCCGGAGGAACCCGTCGAGCTGTCGGGCGGACGGTGCGTCGTCCCCGGCCGGGGTGAGGGCACCACCCTCGGCGGCACACTGAGCCTGATCTGCTCGCTCGCCGGGGCCCGCGAGTCCGGCTCGGCCGCGGGCGCCGTCGTACTGCTCGAGGACGTCAAGGAGGGGCCCTACCGGATCGACCGGATGCTCACCCAACTCGTCCGCAGCGGCTGGTTCGCCGGCGCGCGCGCAATCGCCTGCGGCTCCTGGGAGGCATGCGGACCGGCCGAGGAGATCGACGCCATCCTGGCCGACCGGCTCGGCGGCCTCGGCGTGCCCGTCGTCACCGGCCTGCCCTTCGGCCACGGGCCGACGCAGTCGACCGTGCCGCTCGGCGCGCACGCCGTGCTCGACGCGGTGAGCGGCGTGCTGCGCGTGGACCCTCGGCGATGAGCGTCTGACTCCAGACCTGCGCGTGCCGGGCGCAGGTCCTGGCACCCTTGGCCCAGAACACGGAGTCGGCCTGGCGTCCATCCGGGTAGACGGCGTGCCCGCGCTGGGTACGCAGGGCATCGGCGACGATCGTCGCCCCGGCGATGTCGACCCGGTCCAGCAACAGCGCGAACCCGGTGACCTCTTTGGTCTTCGCGGCCACATCGACCCGCGCCAGGACCAGGCCGTCCGCGTCGACCGCCGCGAGCGGGTGAATCTGGTCGCCCTCGGCATCGGTCGCGCCACTCACCACCTCGCCGTCCACGGCCACCGTGGAGGCCGCAGACTCACTGAACGACGAAACTCCCGCTGCGAAGGTCTGTGGAAGGACCCTCCGTCATACGGGAGCTTCGCCACGTTCAGCAACACAAACGGCCCTTAGACCCCGTCGAGATCAATGCGCCGCAATACATATGATTCGACGCCACACGTGAGTCCGACCGGCCGGATCAAAGCTTCGCCCAGTCGTTACCGTTGAGCGTCAGGCTCTTGTCTTCCGCGATGGATGAAGACTTTTTCTGTCAGGTGTTGATATCGACTTCACCGATGCACCACGGCTCGCCGCCGGCCCACCAGGAGTTAGGCCCCGTGCCGGGAACATAATTAGTTGCTGGAAGCCCGAGGCCCCAATAGAAATCCACCCAGTTGCTGCCGTTGACGATGTAGTCCACGTTGCATACGTTCAAGGTTTGCGAGTAGGTGAGACATATGTTGATGCCACTGTATTCATGGACGTCCACCTCGTTTCCGCAGTAGTTGACCACCGAGCCCGCAGGGCGGACGCCACCGGTTGTCGTGCTCGCGTGCGCGGGCGATTGCCCGGCCGCGATCAGGGCTGCACTCGCCGCGGCTGCCGCGGCCAGCCTGGTGGCTTTCTTCACTGTGCCATTCATCTATCAATCCTCCGGTCGCTCGACTAGTAGCTGCTACTGACGCCTAGGGATGGAATTTCCAATCACGCTGGATGCTATGCCTATCAGTTTGAGGTAGCAGCCCATGATCGCAGCATAGACAGGGCGGCGGAAACGTCAAGTAGTTCGTGTGAATCCGGCCGCTGAAGGCCGTACGGAACCGCGGTGTCGAGGTCGCGCAATATAAGCTTCTTGCGATGAGAAATCGCAGATCAACAAATTCTGGCCCCGCGCGTTTACGTTGACGACGCTGTGACCGCACGGCGCTTCGCCGCCGCCGATCGGGGTGCGGCCGAAGGGACGATCGCAGGCCGGTTCGGCCCTGTCGGCATCCCCGTCGCTGACGACCCTCGCAGCTGCCACATATCCATCCTCGAATGACGTACGGGTGCGGGCAGCCGTCGCGGACCCGGCCGAAGCCGGCAGCGTGCTGGAACAGGCCGCCGACGAACTATTTCCTTCCGGTCTCGGCAGTTTCGCTTCAACGCTGATCTCGGGCAAAATCCTACTTCCGTCAGGCCCCTCAAGCTCAACGGTGTTATTTGCCAGCTTGGCCGAGTAACGGCGCACGTCATAGTTCTGAAGAACAAACTGAACCTGCGCTTCATCCGCTCCGAGGCGAATATCTCCAATGGGAACAGGTGGGCCTCCAGGTTGGAGGAACTGTGCCGCCCGCAACAGGGCAGACTTGCCGCTACTGTTTCGACCTACAATGACATTGATATGAGCCAGCTCAAATTCAATATCCGCAAAGCTCTTCCAGCCCTGTACCGTGATTTTTTTGATACGCATAGGCGGATTATAGGGCAACCGTGACCTCTAGTCAGGGCTTTGGTGTCCGCCCGGTCGTTTGTCGACACAAGTGGGCGGCTACACAAGGCTCCAAAAGAGTCGCGAGCGTCAAATCGTCAGGCATGACCCGGCGGAGGTGTCCCTCTGCGTTATCGAGAGATGACCCCCACGCTGGCCGACATTCATGTGGCAAGAGGGCGGTACGACGAAGCCTGCGCGGTGGGGTCTGAGATCCTGGACCGGACGGAAGGCCTGAGTTCGGTACGCGTGCTACGGCAGCTGGCCATCTTGCAACAGCGTCTGGAGCCGGTGGGCGCCAAGGCAACCCGGGAGTTTGCTGGTCGGCTGGGCGCGACGTTGCAGGAGCGCGCCTGGTGGTACACCTGGGCCCAAGACGTGACTGACCGCGAAAGTGAGCCCGACACCCATGGTGGACCCAACCGGCCCTGAAGCTTGGAACGCCTACTTGGCTGAAGGCAACGCCAAACAAGCCCGCAAGCGGGTAGCGGCGGATGTGCTCTTGCACGACGGCCAAGGGCGCATCCTGCTGGTTGACCCGACGTACAAGCCGGACTGGGACGTGCCGGGCGGGATGGCCGAAGCCAACGAGCCGCCCCGGGCCGCAGCCCGTCGTGAGGTGAAGGAAGAACTGGGCCTCGACATTGAGCCGGGTGCTCTGCTGTGCGTTGACTGGGTGGCACCGCACGGACCGTGGGACGACACGCTGGTGTTCGTCTTTGATGGCGGCGTGCTTTCCGACGAGCAGCAAGCGGGACTGAGACTTGGAGACGGTGAGCTGCGGGCGTACCAGTGGTGCCGGCCGGACGAGGCAGCGACGCTGCTGCGACCGTATGTGCGGCGGCGGATTGCGGCGGCGCTCGATGGGCTTAGGGATGGCAGCACGGGCCACTATTTGGAGGATGGGCGGTAGAGACAAGCCAGGGGGTTGAGATGTTCTGGCGCAGTCCTATTGAGAACAGGCCCATTGGCCGCTCGAATCGTCCGCTTGCGTCGCGGCAGAGGGAATCTGGCCGGTGCTGGCCAAGTGTTGGCACCACTCGTTCAGACCAATTCCGAGAGCGTCCTTAAGGGCGCGTTCTCGTGTCGGCACACGCGATCACCGCCACCGGCTTGCGGCCATCGGATCGGAAGTGGAATCAGCAGTCTCCGGCTCCATGTCGAAGATGTGCTTCGCCAACCGGGTTCGAGAGCTGATACCCAGTTTCCGGAACACCTTGTGCAGGTGGTATTCGACCGTTCTCGTGCTGATGAACAGCCGTGAGGCGATCTGAGGGTTCGTGGCGCCCTCGGCCACCAGCCGGGCGATCCGCAGCTCCTGGGACGTCAGGTCCGCCGGCGCCCGCGGTGTATCCGCCCTGGTCCGCTCGCCTGACGCCGCCAGTTCGGCGCGGGCGCGCTGCGCGTACCCGTCCATCCCCATCCCGGCGAGCTCCACATGGGCTTGGCGAAGGTGTTCCCGCGCCTCGGTGAGGCGATTCTGCCTGCGCAGCCATTCACCGAACAGCAGATGTGCGCGGGCGAGGTCCGGACGCAGCCGGGTGGCGCCGAAGCGGGTGATCGCCTCGATATAGAGTTCCTCGGCCACGCGGCCCGAACTCAGCAGGGCCCTGGACCGGGCCGCGATCCCCAGTGCCCAGTCGCTGCTGCCGACGGCGGTGGCCTGCGCCAGCCGCTCCATCGCGGCCGAGGCCTCCTTCGGGCGATCCGACCGCATCGCGGCCTCGACCAGCTCGCTCAACGCCCAATTGCCGAAGCGCTGCGCCGGAATGTCGTCGGCGGCCCGGCGCGCGGCCTCCCGAGCCTCCTCATAGCGGCCGAGTCCGTTGAGCAGCAGCGCCGCGGCCCAGTCGATGAAGGTGGTACCCACCCCCTCGCCCCGCTGCACGGCGTCCTGCCGTCCGGTAGCGATGAGCCTGGCTGCCTCGGCCTCCCGGCCGGCGTACGCGGCCGTCCCGAGCGCGCCGTAGGGCGCGATACGCCCGCCCGTGAGGTCTGCGACCATGGCCTCCTCCTCGGCCAGAGCGGCCGCGGCGGACAGCTCGCCGGTGAACAGGTGGAAGCCGGCACGGGTGTTCAGAGCGACCGGCATGACGGCGAGCAGCCCCGCCTCGCGAGCCAGGCTCAGATGCAGCGCCGAGGAATGATCCCAACCGCCGAGGTCCCAGAGCAGGCCGGCGGCGTGGCCGACCGGCCAGAGCCAGCGGAGTTTCGCCTCGGCCGGCACCGCTTCGTCGTGGAAGGCGTCGAGTGCCAGTCTGAGGGGTTCGGCTCCCGCCGCGGCGCCCTGCGTCACGAACGTCACGAGGCCGGCCAGCAGCAGATCGGCCGGCCGCTCGGAGACCGGGGCTCGGCACGCGGACTGAAATGCCGCGCGCGCCACCTCCAGTACGCTGCCGCGATCGGCTTCCCGCCCGGCCAGCAGGGCCGCGCAGAGCGCTTCGAGGTAGGTCTCGCGCGCCGCGAGGCCGTCGATCGGTTCGAGCAGGAGTGCCGCGTCGAGCAGCAGAGGCGGCGCCGCACGGCCGAAGCTGCGGGCGAACGCCACGTGTCCGCGCAGGATCAGCGCACGCGCCTGTTGCCGTGGCTCGGTCAGCTCGGTTTCGGCCACGGCGACCAGCGATTCCGCCGCGTCGATCCCGCCGGCTTCCAGTTTCGCCTCGGCGGCGTCCAACTCCCGCACGGCGCGCGTGGCCGGATCGGACGTCAAGGCGGCGGCACGCTCCAGAAAGGCCGCCGCGGCTGCGGCGCCGCCTCGGGCCCGGGCCCGGCCTGCCGCCTGTTCGAGCTCTCCGGCGATCACCTCGTCGGTTCCCGGCGCCGCCTGTGCCCGGTGCCAGGCGCGACGCTCGGGTTCCCGCGCCGGGTCGATGAGCTCGGCCAGCACAGCATGCGCGCGCCGGCGGTCCTCGACGGAGGCGGCCCGATAGACCGCCGAGCGCACCAGCGGGTGGCGGAAGACGACGCGAGTGCCGATCTCCAGGAGCCCGGCGTCCCGGGCGGCGGTGACCGCCTCCTGGCCGATGCCGAGACGCTTGGCCGCCCGCCAGAGCGCCACCGGCGATCCGAGGGAGTCGGCGGCCGCGGTGAGCAGCAGCAGCTGTGTGGCAGTCGGCAGGGTCGCCACCTGACGGCGAAAGCCCTCCTCCATGGCTCCCGGTGTCCCCGACAGTTCCAGGAAGCTGTATCCGCCCGCGAGTTCCACCGCGGTGAGCCGGCGCGGAAGTTCCAGCAGGGCGAGCGGGTTGCCTCGGGCCTCCGCGACGACGAGGTCGCGCACCCGCGGGTCCAGGGGCCCGTGCACGGCCTGTGCGATCAGGTCTCGGGCGTCGGTGTCGGCCAAGCCCTCGACGGTCAGCTCCGGGAGCCCTGCGAAGGTGGTGTCCGCCTCGCGGGACGCGAACACCAGCAGGGCCGACTCCATCAGCAGTCTGCGGGCCACGAAGGCCAGCACCAGCGCCGACTCCCGATCGAGCCACTGCGCGTCGTCGACCACGAATAGCACCGGCCGCTCCCGCCCGGCTTCGGACAGCAGGTTCAGCGTGGCGAGTCCGACCAGGAAGCGGTCCGGTACGGTGCCGTTCTCCAGCCCGAACGCCACGCCGAGCGCTTCGCGCTGTGGGGCCGGAAGCCGGCCGCGCAGATGCAGGATGGGTGCGCTCAACTGTTGCAAGCCCGCGTAGGGCAGTTCCCCTTCCGACTCCACGGCCGTGAGGCGGATAAGCCGCAGGTCCTGCGCCAAGCTCACCAGATGCTCCAGCAGCGCCGACTTCCCGATTCCCGCCTCGCCGCGGATAACCAGGGCGGCGCTGTGGCCATCACGCACCGATTCCACGAGCGTTGAGAGCCTTCGGCGTTCGATGTCGCGTCCGAGCAGGGCCATCGTCGCTCCCTCCGGCATCCGTGTCCGACCGGATACGTCACGAAACCTAATCGCCCTGCGCCTCGGCGACTATGTCGGCGGTGCGTTCCGTTCGAGGTCTGTAAGGAGGTCCGCGCTCCGGCGAAGACTGTGGGATTTTCGGATACTGCGACGCGCGGGGAACGCCGACGATCGGTGTGGGCGACGAACGACCCCGAATCAGAGGTCTTCCACAGGCGCCACGATGGGCGATCGCCCACAGCCTGGCAGCGGCCCGATCGACGGACAGAAGGAATTCACGATGCTCAGTCACGCATCGACGAGACCGCCACAGCGACGCCTCGGCGTCCTGCTGCTGGCGGCGGCGATGATCGCGAGTGTGATCACGGCGCTCGCCGCGGCACCCGCGCACGCCGCGATCCAGGACCGCCCGGCCTGGACCTGGAACATGCAGGGTGCCACGGCGGACGGTCAGAGCAAGTGGACCACGGTGGTGGGTCCGCGGCTCATCCAGGGCCAGAACGGCCCGGTCGTGGCGCTACAGGAGGTGGGCGCGGGTCCACCGCCGGTCGCGCCGGGCACCGACCAGAACGTGATCTCGGGTGCCCAGTTGGCCCCGCTGCCCGCGACCATAACCGACGCCCTGCCGGCGGATCCGGCAGCCCAGCAGGTCCGGCACACCCAGTGGTCGTATGGCGGAGTCCTGCACGACGTCTACTTTCTGCAGACCGACGCGAACGGCGGCACGTGGACCGGCGGCCGGGTCAATCTGGCGATCGTCACGCCACGGGGCGCTGATGACGTGGTGATCATCCCGACGCCCGAGGGCGCGGCCACCGGCGGCGCGGTGCGGGCGGCTCTGGGCGTGCGTCTGGGTAACACCTGGTACTTCAGCGTCCACGCGACTTCCGGGGGCGGAGACAACGTTCCAGGTCTGTTGGACAACATCAACGCGTTCGTCACCGCCCGCAACGCCGCGGACCCGCTCGGGGAGGAGGGGCTGGTGCTCGGCGACTTCAACCGTGTTCCGGGAGGGCTGGACCTGCTCCCCAGCGAGCGGATCGTCGCGAGCGGGATCAGCACCCAACGGAGCGGAGGCGAGCTCGACTACGGGATCGTCATCGAGCCGGACCTGATCTTCCCGGCCGGCCTGGTCGCCAGCCAACCGTTCGCCACCCTGCAATCCGACCACCAGCCCGTGAGCATCCAGCCGCCCGGGAATCCCGCCCCGGCGTTCGCCGCGGTCCCGGTGTACGCGGTCCACCAGATCATCGAGAACGTCCAAGCCGGCGGCGTGTTCGACGTCTACAACAAGGGCACCGCGAACCTCACGCCGATGGACAGCTACGCGCGCAACGGCCAAAGCAACCAGGCCTGGGACGTGTTCGGCTACCCAGACGGCTCCGAACGCTTCGTCGGCGTCGGCAGCGGCCGCTGCGCCGACATCTCCCACAGCAACCAGAACCCCGGATCCGGCACGGCCCTGTCGCTCTACGACTGCTCCGACCAGGCCAGCCAGCGCTGGATGCCGATCTATACGGGCAACAGCCAGTTCGAACTGCAAAGTGTGCTGCTTCCCTCGCTGTGCATCAACGTCTCCGGGGGCCAGACCGACCCCACCATCGCCAGCGACCTCATCCTGTACAACTGCTCGAACACCCCCGACGAGCGGTTCTTCTTCAACGCGGCCAGCCCGAGCACCAGCGTCGACTCGACCGTCAACCCCCTGGCCTATCTGCCCGCCGCCAGTCCGGTCACGGTGGAGAACCTGTACAACGGCGGGGCGATGGACGTGCAGAACAACGGCACCGCCAACAACACCGAGGTCGATTCCTACTCCCGCAACGGCCAGAGCAACCAGGCCTGGTCGATCGCCGCCAACCCGGACGGGACCGTCACCTTTCAGAGCCAGTCCGCCAGTCGCTGCCTGGACATCCACAACAGCCCCAGTGCCGCTTTGGGACGCGACCTGGTCATCTTCAACTGCACGGGCCAACAGAGCCAGAAGTTCTTCCCCATCCCCTTGACCGACGGACAGTGGGAGTTTCAAAGCGCGCTGGCGGCGGTCGTGGGTGCCTGCATCGGAACCGCGAACGCCACCGCCGGAAACCCGCGCTCGGGCTATGAGGCGATCAACACCTGCAACGGCTCGGCCACCCAGATCTTCGCCCTGACCCCGTACGACCCCACCGGCACGCCCTCGCTACCGGTAGACCCGGACTTCAGCAAGTCCTACGTCCTGCCCAACCTGCCCAACGCCGCGGTGCCCACGCAGCGGGTGGGCTACTACACCAGCTGGTCCACCTACGCCAACGCCTTCTACCCCAAGGCCCTGGACACCGAGGGCATCGCCGGCAAGCTGACGGTGCTGGACTACGCGTTCGAGAACATCGACCCGACCAATCTGACCTGCTTCGCGGCCAACCAGGCGGCGTCGACCGACCCCAACACCACCACCGGCAACGACGGCTCCTCCGACGCCTACGCCGACTACCAGAAGGAATACGCCGCAGCCGACAGCGTCAACGGCGTCGCCGACACCTGGAGCCAGCCGCTGCGCGGCAACTTCAACCAACTCAAGGAGCTCAAGACCAAGTACCCGAACCTGAAGATCCTGCTGACCCTCGGCGGCTGGACCTACTCCAAGTTCTTCTCCGACGTCGCAGCCACCGACGCCTCCCGCAAGAAGTTCGTCTCCTCCTGCATCGACATGTACATCAACGGCAACCTGCCCCAGCTCGGCTCAGACCCGGCCGGCGGCACCGGCGCGGCCGCCGGGATCTTCAGCGGATTCGACATCGACTGGGAGTTCCCCGGCAGCCCCGACGGCCACCCCGGCAACCACTACTCGGCACAGGACGGCGCCAACTTCACCCTGCTGCTCAACGAATTCCGCACCGAACTCAACGCCCTCGGCAGCGGATACATGCTCACCGCGGCCCTACCCTCCGGTCCCAGCGAAATCAGCAATCTGAACATCCCCGCCATCGCATCCAGCCTGGACCTCGGCGACGTGGAAGGCTACGACTTCCACGGGGCCTTCGAAACCACCGGACCGACCAACGCCCAAGCGCCGCTCTACGACGCACCCGCCAGCCCCGCCTTCGGCACCAAGTTCACCGCCAACGACGCGGTCAGCAGCTACATCGGCGGCGGATTCCCCTCAACGAAACTCACCCTGGGCGTCCCCTTCTACGGACGAGGCTGGACCGGGGTACCCGACGGCGGCCAACACGGCCTCTACCAAACCGTCACCGGTGCCACCGCCGCATTCCCCTACTCCCAGCAAGCCGGCGTCGCCGACTACAAGGAACTCGAAACCGCAGGACTGCTCACCAGCAGCAACATCTTCTACGACAGCGACTCGCAAAGCACCTGGGTCTACGACGGCACCAACTTCTGGAGCATCGAAACCCCGACAAGTCTGGACATCAAACGCCAGTACATCCAGCAAATGAACCTCGGCGGCATCATGATGTACTCACTCGAAGCCGACGACGCCACCACCACCCTCCTCAACGCCGCCACCGGCATGAACTGACCCGAACCGCCGCCGTCCCGGGGCTGGAACCACCAGCCCCGGGACGGCGACTTCAGACCCGGTGGCATGCGGGTCCGGGACTGCACACTCGCCACGCAGCAGCACCATCCGGGCCCGCGCCGCTACGTCCGGCGGCGTATTGGGGGAAGCCGCCAGCTCGCGAAGCTCCGCCTGCTGTTCCTCGGACTGTTCCATCCCGTAGGCTCCTGCCGTACCAGATGATCAGTGTAACGTGACAGGCTCACAGATCTACTGGCAGATGACACGGAACTGCCCCACAGTCGGCAAAAACGGATTTACCCTGGGGCTCCAACCGGCGACACGTCAACACCAGGTCTGACATGCGGAAATGCAACATCCGAAGCGTCGCCGGCTGGAGGCCGCCTCGACTTCGCGCGCCGAAAAACACCCAATGACCTGCGGAAATACGTCGCAGGTTCGTGCCCCCGGCGGGATTCGAACCCGCACTGGCGGCGTCCTGAACGCCGTGCCTCTGCCGTTGGGCTACGGAAGCTTGTGTTGCTGGTTGGACTGGCGGCAATAGGAAAGGGCCGCCCGGCCGGAGGTTTCCCCTTCCGGCGGGCGGCCCTTGGACCGTCACTTGGTGACGGTCAGGCCGAGATCTCCTCCGGAAGGCGTGCAAGGGACAGGGACCGGAGGACGCACAGTCGGGTCGCTTCGACGGTCATGTCCCTGCTCCTTCCTTCGGTCTCGGCTTCGGAACTGCTTTGGTGAGGACAGTTTGCCGGGTTCGCAGAGTGCGGACAACTGATTTATCCGAACCGGGTGCGACCCCTCAGTGGTGGTGGTGGTGGCCGCCTCCGCTGTCGGAGGTTCCGCTGTCGTAGCTCGATCCGGAGCTGTGGTGGCTGTGATGGGCCGACTGGCTCGATCCGGAATCGTGGTGGTGTGGGTGGTGGGTGCTGTGCTGGGACGCTTCGAGCCTTTCCCGGTGGTGGATCTCCGCGGACAATTGGCTTGTCAGCCCGTCGATGCCGTCGGACAAGGCTTGGCCCACCCCGTTTGCGAACCTGGTGTCGACGGCTTCGACGGCGGCGCCCGCGGCCCGGGTGGCGCCGGTGACCTGTGCGTAGTCCTCCAGACGAGCCAGACGCCCGCGGGCTGCCCTTCCGAACACCCCCCGGTAGAGGTACCGGTCCAGGCCGCACGCGCGCACGACGGCGGCGAGAGCCCGGTCGCCCGCGTCGGCCCCCGCCTTGCCGCGCGCCGTCTTCCCGACGCGGGCCAGCGCTTCGGCGCGCCGATCCCGGTCGAGGATCTCGATCCGCGTGGAGGCGTAGTAAGGGAGCTGGCCCTCGACGCGCTGTTCCATCCCCGGTCGCGTATCCGGAGAGCACCCTGATCGGCGAGTATGGTCAGGTATCGCCTGATCATCCGGAGACCCGGCGGGCCCTCCCGCAGCCAGACCTCCAGCGCAGTGTTCTGCCTGTTCTCATGGAGCCAGGCCAGGACCTCGTCCAAGCGCTCGACCCCGACCGGGGTCGGGTCCGAGACCGTGATTCGACCGCCGCCCAGGCCGATGCGCCCGGCCATCGTCAGCTCGATCAGATCTGTCGCCCGTAGCGCGAACCTGATTCGCTCGACTACCCGGACGCTCCCGCTACGCGGGTTGATGCGAGCAGCAGCAGGTCTTCCCCATCGTCATGACACGGAGGATAGAGGCCCTTGATGCACTGTGCGATCGACTCCTGGTGGGGGGACGGGACGGCGGTGGACGGCAACCCGTTTGCCGCCCGGCGTGATTCCTGAACTATCCGGCCGGTGATTCATCCGGCCGTAGTCGAGGGGCGGACGCGGCCGGTGCGCTTGACCGACGTGAGGATCGGCGTCACCTCCAGGCTGCGCAGGTCCTCGAGGGCGCCGACGGTTGTGGTGAGGAAGTCGTAAAGCGCGCTGAGGTCTTCGGCGGCCACGGCCACCAGCAGGTTGGCGGCGCCCGTCGTGGCGGCGGTGAACCGTACTTGGGGGTGGCGGCTCAGTGTGTTGCCGGCCGCTTCCAGGGTCGCGGGGCCGGTGGCGATCCACAGCAGCGCTTCGCTGGCGATGCCGAGCAGGCCGAGGTCGACTTCGCACGCGAGGCGGACCATGTGCGCGGCCAGGAGCGTGTCGAGTCTGCGGCGGACGGTTGACGCGGATGTGTCCAGCAGGGCCGCGAGTTCGCTGTAGCCGGCCCGGGAATTGACGATGAGCTGGTTGATGAGTGCTTCGTCGAACGGCTGGATCGCCGGCGCCTCAAGGGGATCGTGCTCGATGGACGTCATCGCCTCGAGTTCGTGCGTGCTCAGCAGTCCGCCGCTCCAGGCGAAGCCCGCCGGGAACACCTTCATCAGGTCGTAGGCGTCCCACGACAGCACGTCGGCCGTGGCGGGCAGGTCCCGCAGCAGCAGCGTGTTGCGGGCCTCGGCGCCGTCGAGAAACAGGACGCTGCTGATCTCGTTGCCGCCGCCGAGGATGTCCACCCAGATCGTGTCCGGACGCCGCGCCAGCCCGGCGGCGATCGCCTTGATCCGGCTGGGGCGGCAGCGGATGCGCAGGACGATCGGCACGATCCGGGGGAAGCGTGCGGGATTGCGCACCGCGGTCGGCCGGAGCGTGCCGTCGTGGAGCAGTGGCGCGGCCCGGCGCACGATCGTGCGCTCGGACAGGCCGAGGAAGTCGCCGATGGTGCGCCACGACGCCCGCGGTGCGGCCATCAGCACCGCGGCGATCCGCCGGTCGGTCTCGTCCAGCGGCGAGCGCCGCGTCTGTCGTGGATCCGCCATATGAGGCACCTCTTGTGTCCGCTATCGATCAGAGTAGGCCATATCCTCGATAGTTTCCTCCGCTCAGCGATACACCAGAGACGTCCCCACCAACGTGAAGAAGGTGACATCGATGAACATGCTGAACCGCCCGATCGCCGACACCGAGTCCGGCAGCGTCCAGGGAGTCCTCGAGGACGGCATCGCGGCGTTCCGTGGCATCCCGTATGCGGCCTCCCCGGCCGGCGATCTCCGCTTCGCCGCCCCGCAGCCGCACCCGAAGTGGACGGAGCTGCGCGACGCGTCCCGCTCCGGCCCGGCCGTCCCGCAAAGCGCCTCCCGACTCGAAGCCGTGATGGGCCGCCGCACCCCGGACTGGGACGAGGACGGCTCGCTCACCCTCAACATCTGGACGCCGCAGCATGCTGACAAGGCCTCCGAAGCGCGGCCCCGGCCGGTCCTGATCTGGTTCCACGGCGGCGGCTTCTCCAGCGGCTCCGGCGGCTGGGACTGGTACGACGGCCGCAGCCTGGCCGACGCCGGTGACATCGTCGTGGTGACCGCCAACTACCGCATCGGCCCGCTGGGCTACATGTATCTGCCGGAACTCGGGGTGGCGAACCTCGGCACGCAGGACCAGGGCGCCGTGCTCGACTGGGTCGCACGCAACATCGCCGGCTTCGGCGGGGACCCGGAGCAGGTCACCGTCGGCGGCCAGTCGGCGGGCGCGTTCTCCAGCCTCTACCTCGCCGCGTCCCCGACCACCGGGCCTTTGGTCAAGCGGGTCATCGTGCAGTCGAACCCCTTCGGGTTGGCACCGCAGGACCCTGATGCGGCTGCGGAGCACGCGCGCCGGTTCGTCGACATCCTCGGCCTGACCGGCAGCCTGGACCTGCTCGGCGCGCTCCGGGCCGTCCCGGCCGAGCGGCTGCTGAGCGCTTACGGACAACTCGCCGGAGAGTTGTCCCGCCCGGGCGACGTCGCGCCGCCGATGTATCCGGTGCTCGGCGGCCCCGGGATGCCCGCGGTGTGGGAGCAGGCGGTCGCCGACGGTGGCTTCGACGGCAAGCAGATCCTCACCGGTACGACGAAGAACGAGATGACAGCGTTCTTCGGCTTCGATCCGCGTATCTCAGCACTCAGCGATGAGCAGGCCCGTGCGATCGTGGACGGACAGGTCGCAGACGGCGCCGAGCGGTACGACCGCATCGCCGCCCGGTCGAGCAGTCACAGCAACAGCGACGGTAACGACCCAAGTCACGGCGCCGCGCCGCGCGACGTCCTCACCGAGCTCGTGACCGAGATCGTCTTCCGCGACGGGACGCTGGCCATCGCCGACCATCAGGCCGCCGCCGGTTTCGACACGTACGTCTACGAGTTCGACTACACCCCGGGCGACGACCCCGCGCACCTCGGCAGCACACACTGCGCCGAACTCCCCTTCTTCTTCAACACGATCGACGCCTACCCCGACTGCGCCATGCTGGGCCGCCCGACCACGGCGACCCGCGAACTCGCCGCGAAGTTCTCCCACGCCGCCGCGGCCTTCGTCGCCACCGGCCGCCCGGCCGACGACGACTGGCGCCGCTACGAGTCCGGCGACTCCTCGACCGTCCGGCACCTCCTCTGAACCCTGAAACGCGTTCATTGACGCGCCCGGTCTCCGGCGCGACACTGGGCCAGCAGTATTCATAACCCTGTCACCATTTCACATATGTGAAATATCCATGCTGGGCGGAACAGGAGACCTTCGTGATACGCAGACGCACGACATCCCGGATACTCGCAGCCCTCACCCTCGTCGCCGGCTTGCTGGTGCCGTCGGCTGCGGCCTCCGCCCAGCAGAGCCCGCAGCCGGCCGGGGCGGCGAGGGCTGCACACGGCTTCCAGATCCCGCAGACCGTTGTCCTCAACGGCGTCCAGATGGCGGTGACGCGCGAACTGGTGCGCGCCGGGGTACCGGCCTTCAAGACCCCGCTGGCCGAATTCCGTCAGCAGGCTGACGCCGCACTCACCACCGGCCCCTGGTCCGTCATGGACAAGCCGGAACTGCCGCCGAGCAACGACAAGCACGACTACCTGAGTCAGGCCCCTTACTGGTGGCCGACCACGCCCGCCACCACCGCGAACCCGTGGGGCTGCCCGTACGTGCAGAAGGACGGGGTGCGCAACCCGGCGATCGACGACATCACCGACCACGCCGAGCGCGGCGAGATGTTCAACGCCGTCTATGACCTCACGCTGGCCTGGTACTACACCGGCGACCCGGCGTACGCGCAGCGCGCGGCGTTGGACCTGCGCACCTGGTTCGTCAACCCGGCGACCCGGATGAACCCGAGCCTGGACTACACGCAGTTCATCCCCTGCATGGTCAGCGGCCGGGGCATCGGCATCATCGACTTCTCACAGCAGTTCACTGACATCCTCGACGCCGTCGCGCTGCTGAACACCGGGGCGCCCGGCTGGACCGGCGCCGACCAGGCCGGGATGACGACCTGGAACAAGCAGTTCCTGACCTGGCTGCAGACCAGCAAGAACGCCTCCGACGAGGCCGCCTCGACCAACAACCACGGCTCGTTCTTCGACATGCAGGAGGCCGCGCTCGCCCTGGCGACCGGGCAGCCCGCGCTGGCCCGGTCGATCGTCGTGACAGCGGAGAGCAAGCGGCTGAACGTGCAGATCGCCGCGAACGGGGGGCTGCCGTTGGAGCTCTCGCGCACCCGCAGCTTCCACTACTCGACGTTCGACCTGGTGGCCCTGACCCGGCTGGCGATGATCGGGCAGCACGTCGGCGTCGATCTGTGGCACTACAGCACGCCGGACGGCGGCACGTTGTTCAAGGCGGTCGACTTCGTCGTGCCGGCGGCCACGGGACAGGCGGCCTGGACGTATCCGGAACTTCAGTTCCAGGCCTTCGCCGCCGTCGACGTGGTGCACGCGGCGGCCGATGCCGGGGATCGGACGGCGCGCGCCGCTGTGGCGAAGCTTCCGGTGCCTCCAGGTGGGGATTTGTGGCTGCTGCGGCCGGCGCCTGAGCAGTTGGACCCGATCAGCGGTTCGTGACTGCCAGGAACTCAGGGCAGGAACTCAGAGCAGGAACTCAGAGCAGGAATTCGGTGAGTAGCGCCAGCAGTGCCTCCGGCCGGTCGAGCGGGATGATGTGTCCGCACTCTGCGATGTCGCGTCCGGTGACGTCGTCGGCGATCGGCCGGAGCTGGTGGTAGAGCGCCGGGCCCACTGGCTGTGCGCCGATCGCGAGGGTCGGGACGGTCAGCCGACCGCCGGCCGTCGCGGCCTCGATCTGGCGGGCGGTGGTGGGCATGGCGCGGTAGTGCTCGAAGGCGCAGCGCAGGGATTCGGTACCGGTGTAGGCGGCGACGAACGCGTCGCGGACATCGGCGGGGATACCGCGTCCCTGCGTTCCGGCCGCCAGGAACCAGTCCACGTATTCGGGCTCGTGGCCGGTCAGGACGGTCTCGGCCAGGCCCGGCACAGCGTGGAAGCCGAACCACCACGGCGCGCCGCCGGACAGGAAGTCCTCGGCGCCGGGCAGGCGGCCGAGGAGCGCCTCCATCAATACCAGCTGACGGACGAGGTCCGGTCGGCGCATGGCGAGCAGGAAGGCCGGGGGCGTGCCGGCGTCGATGCCGACGACCGCTGCCGAGTCGATGTTCAGGGCGGCCAGCAGGGCTTCGGCGTCGGTGGCGAGGTTTTCGGCGTCGTAGCCGTCGGCGGCTCGGGTGGTGGCGCCGAGGCCGCGTAGGTCTGGGGCGATGACCTGGTAGTGCTCGGACAGCGGGCCGATGACCGCTGTCCATAGCTGCCAGGTGTGGGGGAAGCCGTGCATCAGGAGGAGTGCCGGACGGGTACCGGCTCCGGCTCCACTGACGGCGACGTTCACCTCGATGCCGTTGACGGGGACTCGGAGCAGTTCTATCGGCGCGGGCATAGGTTCTCTCCCAGGTGCGATGCGGTTACCATTGGATATCACGTAACCGTAGGAGAGCGACGGAGCGGCGCCAAGACGGCACTTCTCCGTCAGGTGGTGAGGTGGAAGTGACCGCCCTGGCAGACGACGCACGCGGCGACCTGTTCGATCCGGCCTGCCCGACCCGCGAGTTGCTGGACCGGATCGGGTCGAAGTGGACGTCGATGGCGGTGAAGGTGCTGGCCGAGGCGGCGCCGCAGGAGGTGCGGTTCGCCGAGCTGCGGCGCCGGATGCCGGGCGTCTCGCAGAAGATGTTGTCGACGACGTTGCAGGCGTTGGTGCGGGACGGGCTCGCCGGGCGGCGCGTGGAGCCGACCGTGCCGCCGCGGGTGCACTACAGCCTGACCGGGCTCGGGCTGTCGTTGGAGGAGCCGCTGGCTGCGCTGCGCGCTTGGGCTGAGGAGCATATGGCGGCGATCGACCGCGCCAACCGGGAGGCGGTCACCAGCCAGGCTGCCTCCGATGCTCAGAGCGCGTCCCCCGGCCAGCCTGCGAACCTGTAGCGCGCTACCTCCCGCAGCCATAGCCTGGACTGTGTGGAGTCCCCAGCCAGTCCGGCGCCGGGGGCCACGGCCTCGACCGGCGTGATCCGTACCCGGGAACTGACCAAGGTCTACCGGGGCACCGACTTCGCCGCCGTCGACCGGCTGGACCTCGATGTGCGGCCGGGTGAGATCTTCGGCCTGCTCGGCCCGAACGGCGCGGGCAAGACGACCACGGTCGGCATGCTCACCACCCGGGTCGTGCCCACGTCGGGGCAGGCGTCCGTCGGCGAGGTGGACGTGGTGGCGCGGCCGGCGCTGGCCAAGCAGCTGCTCGGGGTGGTGTCGCAGCAGAACACGCTGGATCGGCAGCTCACTGTCTGGGAGAACCTGTACGTGCACGGCCTGCTGTTCGGCGTCCCGCGCGCCGAGTCGCGCCGCACCGCCGACCGGCTGCTGGACCAGTTCCACCTCGCCAAGTGGGCCAAGGCCTCGGTCTTCGCCCTGTCCGGCGGCATGGCGCAGCGGCTGATGGTGGCGCGCGCCATCTTCCACCGGCCGGCGGTGCTCTTCCTGGACGAACCGACCGCCGGTCTGGACCCGCAGAGCCGGCTGGCGTTGTGGGACATCCTCGGCGAGCTGAACGCCGACGGCCAGACCATCCTGCTGACCACGCACTACATGGAGGAGGCCGACCGGCTCTGCCGGCGCGTGGCGATCATGGACCACGGCCGCATCCTGGCCCTGGACATGCCGGCCGAGCTCAAGCACGGGATCGACGCCGACACGGTGGTGACCCTGCGCGCCCGGGGCGACCTCGACGCGCTCGGCGCCGCGCTGCGCGGGGAGGTCGCGGGCATCACGCGCACGCGGGCGGCCGGCGGCAGCCTGGAGCTGCATCTGCGCGGCGCGGACGGCTCGCTGGCGCGGATCGTCATGGCGGCCGAGGCGGCGGGGTACGACGTGGCCGACCTGTCGGTGGCCGCACCGAGCTTGGAGGACGTGTTCATCGGGCTGACCGGCAAGGAGCTGAGGGACTGATGGCGGCGCGAAGCAAGCACCTGGGCCAGAAGGAGCTGAGCAGCTGATGGCGACCGCACGAGCCGACGCCGCGCTGCCCGGCACCGCCCGGCCGCAGATCCGCTCCCACCCGGCGCGCTCGGCGGCGGCCGCGTCGCGCACCGCGCTGGGGGCACTCATCCTGCGCGACCTGATGGTGCTGAAGAAGCACTTCGGTGAGTTCGTGGCGCGGACGCTGGTCCAGCCGTTCCTGTTGGTCTTCGTGTTCCTGTACGTGTTCCCGACCATCGGGCAGGGCATCGGGGGCGGGGGCGGGGCGCACAGCGAGTCGGCGTTCGCGACGGTGTTGGTGCCGGGCGTGGTCGGCATCTCCATCATGTTCCAGGGGATTCAGGCGGTGGCGCTCCAACTGGCGGCGGAATTCGGCTACACGCGCGAGATCGAGGACCGGGTGCAGGCGCCGTGTCCGATCTGGTTGGTGGCCTCGGCGAAGGTGCTCTCGGGGGCGGTGCAGGGCATGATCTCGGCGCTGCTGGTGTTCCCGATCGCGGCGGTGGTGCACGCCAAGGGCGTGCACGCGGACCTGTCGTACCACTGGTGGATCGTGCTGACGCTGATCCCGCTCGCCTGCGTCGCGATGACGTCGCTGGGGCTGCTGCTGGGCACCACGTTCGAGGCGCGGAACATCGGGCTGATGTTCGGGTTCGTGGTGCTGCCGCTGACGTTCCTGGGCGGGACGTACTACGAGTGGACGCGGCTCGCGCCGGTCAAGGTCGGCGGGTTCCCGTGGTTGCAGACGGTGGTGCTGGTCAACCCGCTGATCTATATCAACGAGGGCATGCGGGCGGCGTTGACGGATGCTCGCCACATGCACTTGTACGTGGTGTACCCGGTGTTGATCGGGTTCCTGGCGCTGTTCCTCGGGCTGGGGTTGCGCAACTTCAGGCGGCGGGTGCTGTCGTAGCAGGTGCTGTCGCGACGGGTGCTCTCATGGCGGAAAGCGGTCAGAGCGCAAGCGCAGCGGCGGGGCGCCGCACGCCAAACCACTGCATCGCGGCGAACTCCTCGAACCGCTCCACCTCTGTGAACCCGAGCTTCGCCGCCAGACGCCGCGCGCGGTCGTTGGCGACCTGCGTGCAGAGCACCACCGGTTTCCCGGGACGCAGGTCGGCTATCCAGTCCAGCGCCGCCTCGCACGCCTCGGCCGCATAGCCGCTCCCCCAGGCGTGCGGGAAGAACAGGTAGCCGATCTCGGTCTCACCGCCCTCCCGGGTTACGTGCCCCGGACGCTCCGCCGCCCGCCGGTCGAGCGTTATCAGCCCGATCAGCGCCCCGGCGAGTTCGACCACGAAGAAGCCGAAGCGCTGCCCGGGCACCTCAGGCGCGGTGCGCTCAAGCTGGTCCCGCGGCCGGCCGCCGCCGATGTAGGCGCCCACTTCCGGCGAGGCGAACATCTCGATGATCGCCGCCCGGTCCCGGGCGTGCGAGGCACGCAGCACGAGCCGTTCGGTCCGGATCGGGGCGGGAGGCCAGGCAAGCTCGGATTCCGACACAACCGGCAAAATATCGCAGGAGCCTGAGGGTGGGAAACTCCCGCCTCAGCCGTCCGGTGTCAGGCCGGGTGGCGGGCACGATCAGCGGAACGCTGCGAGGCTCTCAGCCGCCCACTGGTGAAACGTGCGGGCCGGGCGGGCGGTGATCCGCTCGGCGGAGCGTGGCGCTTGGACCGATTCATCGGTCGTGTGGGCCCAGTAGTCCAAGACCGCTTCGACGAAGGGTTCGGGCACGTGGCCGGTGAGTTGCGCAGCCGCCTGCTCCCGAGTCACCTCGCGCAGCTCGATGTCGTGGTCGAGCAGTTCGGCCAGGATCCGTGTCCGGTCACGGAAACTGAGCGCGTGCGGGCCGCCGAGGCTGATCGTCTCGGCTTCCAGCGCGTCGGTGGTAAGCGCGAGCTCTGCCACGTCGGCGATGTCCTCGGGGTGGATGACGTCCAATCGGGCATTCGGGTAGGCCTGCTCGACCGGCCGGCCGGCGCGGATGGACGCCGCCCGCCCCAGGGTCATGGCGGCGAACCCGCCGGGGCGCAACACGGTCGCGGTCAGTGGCGCGGCGAGCACTGCCTCTTCGACCAACAGGTGGTGGTGGGCCAGCGCGTTGCGCTCAGGCCCTTGAGAGCGCCAACGAAATCAGCGTTGGCACTCTCCTGTCAAGAGTGCCAACGCAACGGGCTCGCGGTATCAGCTCCCGTATACCTCGAACGACCACAGCGAATAGCCGTAGCCGCTCCCCCGCACCGTCCCATACATCCGGACGTACCGCCCCGACCCCGAAAGGCCCGTCAGGTCCTGCGTGCCGCCGGATCCGGTCGTCGTGCTGTAGATGGTCGTCCACGTCGTGCCGTCGTTCGAGGTCTGGATCTGGAACGCCTGCCCGTAGGCCGCCTCCCAAGCCAGCTTCACCTCGTTGATCGGGTGCGTGGCGCCCAGATCCACCTGGAGCCACTGTGGATCGGATGGATCGCTGGACCACCGGGTGTTCGGGTTGCCGTCGGTGGCCTGGTTCGCCGCGTAGTTGCCGCCGGACTGCGCCGAGGAGGCGGTGGTCGGCTTGTTCAGCGCCAGATCGTTCCCGACCACGGTCCAGGTGAAGGTGGCGTTGCCCGTCGCGCCGGTGGCGTCGGTCGCGGTGATGACGGGCGTGGTGGCGCCGTTGCCGGTCGGGGTACCGGTGATCTGGCCGGTGGCGGTGTTGAAGGCCACGCCGTTCGGTAGGCCCGTGGCGCTGTAAGTAAGCTTCTGTCGGGGCGCCGAGTCGGATGCCGCGATGGTCAGAGGGCTGATAGGGGTACCGGCAGCAGAGGTCTGATTGCCGGGGCTGGTCACCCTGATCGTGTTGCCGGGGTGGCCGGATACCGCCGTGAAGCCGAGCGCCTGCGCGGAAGCCGGCCGGGTGTCACCGCCGCTCCCGGAGTTGTCCCAACCCCGCTGCGGGGAAGTGGCGACCGGCAGCGGACCCGAGCCGGTCAGGCTCAGGGCGAGGCCGCTATAGCGGTTGACCAGGCGGTACGACCCGGTGGCCGTCGAGTGACCGCGTGCGGCCGGGGACTGCACGATCGTCTGGATCGACCACTGCTGCCCGGTCGTCGGGGAGGCACCGGGCGCGCCGGGCGTGCCGAGCGAGACCGGGGCGTCCCAGGCGCGTCCGGCATTCGAGGTCGAATTCACCCCGAGCACCCGGCCCGAAGCGCTGTTGGCGATGGTGAAGAAGCCGTCGCCGGTCGGCGTGAACTTCCATGTCTGCGCCGAGGACGTGCCAGCCGGGCCGGCAGCCGAGCCGGCGGCCGCGACTGTCGTCAGCGCCGAACCGCGCTGCGCCAGATACCGGCCGTCGCCGGCGCCGATCTCATACGACACACCGCTGCTGACCGGCCCCTTCGGCAGCGCGGCCGAGGACTGCGGCGCGATCGTCACCGGCGAGTACTCGCTGGTGTAGGTCGAGCAGTAGTACGCGCAGTAGGAACGGAACGTCTTGCCGACGACCGTGGAACTGGTCAGCGTCGAGGAGTCCAGGAACCACCGGTACCACGCCGCGTTCGGCAGGCTGGACACCAGCCCCATGTCCGTCCACTTCTGCGTGGCCAGGTCGTCGGTGGTGTAGAAGTGCAGCGGCGTCAAGGTGTTCGTGGCCTGCGCGATGTTGTTCTGCGGCGTGCCGATGTACTTGCCCAGGTAGGCGTCCCACGCCACGTTCATCACCGCGAGCTGCGAGTTGTCCGGCATCGCGCCCGCCGCGACCTGCGCGCCCACGGTGCCCGAAGTGGACGGCCGGTAGTCGTTACCGGAGGCGACGTACCCGCTGCCGACGCCCTCGGCCGGGATGATGTCGCTCTCCGGGCCGCCGACACCGGGGCTCTGCCACGCGCCGTTGTACCACTTGCGCCAGGACGAGGTCGCCATCTTCTGCGAGATCGGCGCGCGGGCCACATGTTGCAGCCACACCGTCCCGCCACCGCTCTTGTCCAGGACCCGCGTGGCGTAGAAGGCATAGAAGTAGCCTGATGCGTAGTCCACGAACAGGCGCTGGTCGCCGTCGCCGTAGTAGTAGGTCTGGTTCGGGAACTGCTTGGTGTCATCGCGGGCGGTGCTGAAGGGCGAGGTGACCGCGTGCCCGGCGATGCTCCAGGTCGCGCCGTGGTCCTTGGAGACCGCGTAGTCGATGGCGTCGTAGTGCAGGCCGTCGCCGAACGGCTGCGGAGTGAACTCGTTGTGGATCAGGCCGTACCACCAGCCGGTGTCCGGGTCGACCCAGGTCCCGGACAGGTCGCAGTAGTTGCGTTCGGCGTATCCGGACCCTGATGGGGCGTTGGTCGATGTGACGCCGGTCGGGCTGTTGTCGCAGCGCCAGGTGGTGTCGCCGTTGCTGTCGTTCTTGTTGGCCGGGTTCACCGAGGTGCTGATCGGGGCCAGGGTCGCGGTGTCGAAGTCGCTGCCGGAGTAGAAGCTCCACTGCCGGCTGTCCGTCGCGCCGTACAGCGAATGCGACTGCTGATAGTAGAACTGGCCGTTGGCGTCGGTGTAGACCGAGGCCGGGGTGTCGTCCGGATTCGGGTAGTTCACCGGGGTCCCGGCCGACAAGGTGTACTGCGGCGGTGGCGCGGTGGTGGCCTTCCACACCTCAAGGGGCTGCGAAGGGTCGCATGGCTCCAGGCCGATCCGGGCGTTGTCGGCGGCCGATCCGCCTTGCACCTCCAGGCATTTGCCGGACTTGGCGCTGTACACGGTGCCATCCGGCAGCCACTTGAATTTCTGCTGCGCCGCGCCGGGCGAGCAGGCGTAGAGCTGAGCCAGGGCGCCGTTCGCGTCGGAGGCGCCGGTGATGTCCAGGCACTTGCCGGAGACGGTCACGGTTCCGTCGCCGTTCCAGGTCCAGCTCTGCGCGGACGAGCCGTCGCAGGCGGCGAGTTGGGCGACGTTCGTCGCGTCGCTCAGGCATTTGCCGCCGATGGTCACCACGCCTGCGCCGCGCGCTGTGGCGGCTGATGCCGTGGCCGCGGGAGCGGACGATATCCCGATCGCAGCCAAGGCTACGGCCCCCAAGGCGGTGACTGCCTTGGTTCGCAGCGCCTTGGGCCGTATTGTCCTGGTCCGTATCGCCGGTCTTGTTCTCACAGGTCGAACCTCCGGTTCGCAGTTAGTTAAAGTAGGATCCAAACTATTGATGCGGACGTCAATACCCCGGGCGCCCGCGCATGCCACGATGAGCCGGAGCGAAAGGTGGGCAGGGATGAAGGCGGATCTGCGGCCGGTGCCGGATTCGACGCCCGCGGTCGGGATGCCGCGGCCGAGCGACCGTGCGTCGATCCGGCGGGACAACCTCGGCGTGGTGCTGCGGCTGCTGCGCGACGGCGGGCCGCGCTCGCGGGTCCGGATCGCCGCCGACACCGGTCTGCCCAAGCCGACCATCACCGGGCTGGTCGGTGAGCTCGTGGCCCTGGGGTTGGCCTCGGAGGGGACGGTCGAGCGCGACGGGTCGATCGGCCGCCCGGGGTTGTCAGTGCACTTAGACGGCCGCGATGTCTGTGGCGTCGGTGCGGAGATCAGCGCCGACTATGTCGGCGTACTGGCAATGACGCTACGCGGCGAGACGGTCTTCGAGCAGCGCGTACCGGTCGCGGTCGCGGCCGCCGAGGTCGGATCGGTGCTCGACCTGCTCGCCGGCCTGATCACCCGATGCCTGGCGGACATCGCCGGCCGGGGCGTGCGACCGGCCGGGATCACACTGGCCGTGCCCGGAGTCGTCAACACCGCGGCCGGGCGGGTGGACTACGCGGCGAACCTGGGCTGGCGGGACGTGGACGTCCTGGCGGCTGTCCGGCGGCGCCTCAACCCGAACGCCCCGGCGCTGCGGCTGGAGAACGACGCGAAGCTCGCCGCGGTCGCCGAATACCTGGCGATCAACGACGCCGCCGTCCACGACCTGCTCTACGTCACCGGCGAGACCGGCATCGGCGGCGGCATCATCAGCGGCGGGCAACTGCTACGCGGCGCCGCCGGGTTCGCCGGCGAGATCGGGCACATGCCGCTGGATCCCGAGCGCCGCCCGTGTGCGTGCGGAAGGCTCGGCTGCTGGGAGACGATGGTCGGCCTCAGCGCCCTGCTCCGACTGGCCGCCGACCCCGACGATCCGGTCCACAACCCCACGGTCGACGTCGAGCAGCGCCTGGCCGAGCTGAAGGCGCGCGCGCTGGCCGGCGACGAGCGAACCCTGGCCGCCTTCGACCGGGTGGCGGCCGACCTGGGGCTGGGCATCGGACTGCTGGCCGATGTGCTCAATCCGCGCGCCGTGATCCTCGGCGGCTACTTCACGCACGTCGGGGAGCTGATGCTGGACCGCATCCGCTCGGTGGTACGCGAGCGGGTCATGGCGCCGGACGCCGGCGGCTGCCGGGTGGAGGTGTCCCGGCTCGGGTTCTCGGCGCCGGCACTCGGCGGTGCGCACTCGGCGTTGGAGCGGGTGTATCAGGATCCTGCTGCGCGACCGTGATGATCGGGGCAGGTCCAAGGCGGCGGCCGGGCGATACCTGAGGCACGCGGTCGAGGTGCGGTGGAGTTTGCCTGGGGCGGCGGAGTTTGCTGGGGGCTGGAGTTTGTGGGCCGGGCTGCGGTTGGGGTGTGAGTTTAGAAGCTTTTTACGGCCTTCGGTCATAGTTGTGCCGGTTCGGGGTTCGGGGTGGTGGGTGTGTTTGTCGGCTGCCGGTTCGCGCGTTCACAATCCCGCCTCACCTCAGGCCTCTTCAACTCCAGTTAGCCAGTGCAAGGTCAAGAGCTGTGGTGAAGAGCCGGGCCTCCGGCGGGCCTCGGCAACCTCAGGGAAACTAGCGCGGTTCCCTAGGGTGGCCGATCTAGTCTCAGCGGCGGCGGTTTGTGGGGTGGTGCGGTCCGTTCCCCTCGGTCGCGTCGTCAGCCCGGGGGGTACAGCACCGGTGTCCGGGGGTAAAGTCCGCGCGCTGCGGTTGGGCGTGTGAGCTGCGGTTTCGTATGGCGCGAACTTGACCCCCGGCCACCGGCACTGTAGGCGAAGCCCTGCCGACGCGACCGAGGGGAACGAACCGAAAACCAGCCGGAGAAATACAAAACGCAGGGAACGAGGACACC
>NZ_JAAFYZ010000119.1 GCF_018274385.1 Catenulispora pinistramenti
GTGCGGGTCCGGTGGCAGGAGTTGTTGGGGTCGGGGCGTGTCAGTGCCCTGTTCGGGGCGGAAGATGCGGGCCGGAAACGCAAGCGGGGTAAGGGCGGCGGTGAGGCGGACTGGAGTGCGCGCTTTCATAATCCGACCGCGCATGACGCGGCCACGGCGCCGCTGCGCGCCGCGCTTGTGGAGGCCGTGGCGCGCGGGCATCGTGCGGTGTTGGAGCGGGCCGTGCGCAAGACCGTGGAGCAGTGGGAGCTGACGCCCGGGGCGCCGGAGGTCGGGCCGGTGGATGAGGCGACCCGGCGGGCGACGGATCCGGTGCGGGCCGCCGCCGAGTGGCTCGATCAGCTGCCGACCGTCATCCTCGAGCAGTCGCATTCGCGGCGGACGACGCGCACGATCGGGCCGGCCGGATCCGGGATCCGTAGAGCGGGCCTGGTTTTGGGGGTGGCCGCGTTGGCGGGTAGCGGGAGTGGGACCGGGACGAAGGCGGGCGAGGACGACCCCGCCGCCAGCGCCGCCCTGGGCCTGCTGCGGACCATGTTCGGCCGCGAAGACGCCGATCGGCTCCGGGCCAGCGCGGCCACCGCGCTCAAAGACACCAACAGCCGTCTGCTGGAGCGGGTAGCCGAACCCCATCGCGCGCGGCTGGCCGCCTACGCGCTCGATCCGAGGCAGGCGCAGGATCTCGCGGCGGCGCGCGCGGCGCTGGCCTCGGCCCGGAGTGAGAGAGACTGAGCATGGACTTCAACACCGGGCTCGCAGCCATGCCCTCCAGGGAGGGGGAGCCGGCACGAAGTAGCGGGCCCAAAGCGCTCACCACGCGCCTGGCGACGCTGGAAGCCCTCCTGAAGGAGACCGACCAGCGCCTGTCCGACTTCACCGCGCGGGAGGCCGACCGCATCCTGCGCCGCGTCCATGAGCGCATCGCCCTGTCCCCCGCCCACGTGGTCACCGTCATCGCCGGGGCTACGGGCAGCGGCAAGTCGTCGCTTTTCAATGCCCTGATTCGCTACGATCTGGCCCCGGTCGGCGCGATCCGGCCGACCACGACCACCGGGACGGCCTGCGTCTGGGATGCCCGGAATGCCGGTGACGTCCAAGCGCTGCTGGACCGCATCGGGGTGGCGGAGGAGAACCGGGTCATGCGGGGCACGCTGCTCAACGGCACCAATCGCCGATCAGAGCCCGAACTCGCCCCGTTGGTCCTGATCGACCTCCCCGATCATGACTCCGCGGTCCGGGCGCACCGGGACGAGACCGATCGCGCCACCGCTGCCGCCGACCTGCTGCTGTTCGTCACCGATCCGCAGAAGTACGCCGACGCCGCCTGGCACGAGCGTTACCTGACCCACCTCAGCCACCACCAGGAGACGCTGGTCGTCGTCCTCAACAAGAGCGACGAGTTGGCGGCGGCCGATGCCCGGGCCTGCGTCGGCGACCTGCGAGGGATGCTGGCCGAATCGGGGCTCAACCGGGTGCCGGTGGTGCTGACCTCGACCCGCACCGGCGAAGGGCTGCACCAGCTCAGAGAACTGATAGCCACGCGGGTCAGGCACAAGCCGGCCGCTCTCCTGCGCAGTGAGGCGGACGTCGACCGAGCGGCCACCCTCATCGCCGCCGAGCTGACGCCGCGCGACGGCAGGAATCCAGAAACCCTTACGCCAGAAGCGAAATCCGCCACGCTCTTAGCTCTGGGCGACAGTACCAGCCTGCAAGCGATGTCAGACCTCATAGACGGTACCTACCGCCGCCGGGCCGCCCTGGTCACCGGCTGGCCGCTCCGGCACGCCACCAGAACCCTGATATCCCGCGTCCGCGGCGGCGCCGAGGCCCGCTACGCCCCCTGGACCGGCGCGGTGGACAGCGAGCCCGAGCCGCCGCCGATCCAGCACGACGACGTCGTGCACGCCGTGGCCGAGTCCGTGGACCAGGTCGCCGAGGCGCTGCCGCCGCTGTGGGCCAAGGAGATGCGGAACATCGGGAATCGCTGTGTGAAGAGCCTGTCCGACACCCTCGACACCACGCTGTCCGGCACCGAGGTCGGCCCGCGCCTGGTCCCCCGCTGGTGGACCGCGGTCCAGGTGCTGCACTGGATGCTGCTGACCGCGGCGTTGGTCGGTATCGGCGGCGCCGTCGCCTACGCGGCCTCCGGCGGCGGCAAGGACTCCACCCTGCCGGACACCAGCCCGATCCCGTTCCCGATCCTCGTAGCGCTCGTCGCGCTCGCGGCCGGGGCGTTGCTGGATCTCATCTGCCGGCCGGCCGCCAGCCGCGCCGCCACCCGGCTGCGCGCGCGGGTGAGCGAACGCATGACCGACAGGGTGCACAGTGCGGCCGAGCGGCTGCTGTTCGCCCCGCTCGTCGCGGAACACGAACGCTATGTCAGAGCCAGGACCTTGACTCAGGGACTTGTCAGGAACACGGGAGAAAGAGGCGTGCCCCCGTCCGGCGGGGGACAGGGGCAGCCTTCTATTTAAGTACCCTTATTCCGGCAGGGAAGCCACCCCCGGCGCCAGGAATCGGTGACCGGTGACGGTCTGCGACACCCCGGCGCGGTCCAGGTACGGCGTGATCCCGCCGAGGTGGAACGGCCAGCCGGCGCCGAGCAGCATGCACAGGTCGATGTCCTGCGCCTCGCCGACCACGCCCTCGGAGAGCATCAGGTCGATCTCCTGCGCCATCGCCTTCAGCGCCCGGTCCCGCAGCTGCTCCTGGGTCGACGGCGACGTGCCGGGCTCGAACAGCTCCACGATCTCCGGGTCGATGACCGGCACGCCGGTGTCCCACTTGTAGATCGCCTTCTTGCCCGCGGCGACCAGCTTCGCCAGGTTCGGCGAGACGTGGAAGCGGTCCGGGAACGCGGCGTTCAGGGTCTCGGCGACGTGCAGCGCGATCGCCGGGCCCACCAGCTCCAGCAGCACGAACGGGGACATCGGCAGGCCCAGCGGCTCCAGCGCCTTGTCCGCCACCTCGATCGGCGTGCCCTCGTCCACCGCCGCGGTGACCTCGCCGAGGAACCGGGTCAGCAGCCGGTTCACGACGAACGCCGGGGCGTCCTTGACCAGCACGCACGACTTCTTCAGCGTCTTGCCGACCGCGAAGGCGGTGGCCAGCGACGCCTCGTCGGTCTTCTCGGCGCGCACGATCTCCAGCAGCGGCAGCACGGCCACCGGGTTGAAGAAGTGGAAGCCGACGACCCGCTCGGGGTGCTGGAGCTTGGCGGCCATCTCGGTGATCGACAGCGAGGAGGTGTTGGTGGCCAGCACGCAGTCCTCCCGGACCACGGCCTCGACCTCGGCGAACACCTGCTGCTTGACCGACATCTCCTCGAACACGGCCTCGATGACCAGGTCGGCGTCGGCGAACGCGGCCTTGGTCAGCGAACCGGATACCAGGGCCTTGAGACGGTTCGCCTGGTCCTGGTTCAGCCGGCCCTTGAGCTGGAGCAGACCGATCTGCTCGTGCACGTAGCCGACACCCTTGTCCACCCGCTCCTGGTCGATGTCGGTCAGCACGACCGGCACCTGGAGCCGCTGCACGAACAGCAGCGCGAACTGCGAGGCCATCAGGCCGGCGCCGACCACGCCGACCTTGGTCACCGGCCGGGCCAGCGCCTTGTCCGGGGCGCCGAACGGCTTCTTCGCACGCTTCTGAGTCAGGTTGAACGCGTACAGACCGGCCCGCAGCTCGTCGGTCATGATCAGGTCGGCGAGCGCCGCGTCCTCCAGGGCGAAGCCCTCGTCGTCGGAGGCGGTGGCCATCTTCTCGATGATGTCCAGGGCGCGGTAAGGAGCCGGAGCCGCGCCGTGCACCTTCGAATCAGCGACCTGACGTCCGCGCGCCACGGCGGCGGCGTACTCCTCGGCGCCGAACTCCTTGCGCTGGACCGAGACCGAGCCGTTGATGACCTGCTCGGCCCAGGCGATCGACTCCTCCAGGAACGCCACCGGCTCGAACATCACGTCGGCGATCCCGAGCTCGAAGGCCTTGGGGCCCTTGAGCATCCGGTTCTGCGACAGCGCGTTCTCGATGATGACGGTGACCGCGGCGTCCGGGCCGATCAGCTTCGGCAGCAGCGTGCAGCCGCCCCAGCCGGGGACCAGGCCGAGGAAGCACTCGGGGAACGCCAGCGCCGGGACGCCGGAGGAGATGGTGCGGTAGGTACAGGCCAGCGCGACCTCGACGCCGCCGCCCATGGCCGCGCCGTTGACGAACGCGAACGACGGCACCGGCAGTGCGGAGAGCCGCTTGAAGGTGTCGTGGCCGGCCTGGGCGATGGCCAGGGCCTGCTCGCGGTTCTTCACGACCTCGACGCCCTTGAGGTCGGCGCCGACGGCGAAGATGAACGGCTTGCCGGTGACGCCGACGCCGACGATCTCGCCGTTCTCGGCCGCGGCCTCGACCGCGTCGATGGCGGCACCGAGCTGCACCAGGCCGCCGGGGCCGAAGGTGTTCGGCTTGGTGTGGTCGAACCCGTTGTCCAGGGTGATCAGTGCGAACTTGCCGGAGTGCCCGGGCAGGTCGAAGAACTGGACCGGGGCCTTGGTGACCACCTCGTCCGGGAAGAGCTCTGTGGCGAGAGCCGTCAGGTCCTGAGTCACTTGCTCTCTCCGCTCCAGTGGGGGTTCTCCCAGATAACCGTTCCGCCCATGCCGATGCCGACGCACATCGAGGTGAGGCCGTAGCGGACCTCGGGGTGCTCCTCGAAGTGCTGGGCCAGCTGGGTCATCAGGCGCACGCCGGAGGAGGCCAGCGGGTGGCCGATGGCGATGGCGCCGCCGTAGGGGTTCACGCGCTCGTCGTCGTCGGCGATGCCGAAGTGGTCGAGGAAGGCCACGACCTGGACCGCGAACGCCTCGTTCAGCTCGAACAGGCCGATGTCGTCGATGGTCAGGCCGGCCTTGGCCAGCGCCTTCTCGGTGGCCGGGACCGGGCCGATGCCCATGACCTCCGGCTCGACGCCGACGTAGGCGTAGGACACCAGGCGCATCCGGACCGGCAGGCCCAGCTCCTCGGCGACGTCCTCGGCGGCCAGCAGGCAGGCGGTGGCGCCGTCGTTCAGGCCGGCGGCGTTGCCCGCGGTGACCCGGCCGCGGACCCGGAAGGGGGTCTTCAGCGCGGCCAGGTCCTCCACGGTGGTGCCGGGACGGGGCGGCTCGTCCGCGGTGACCACGGCGTAGCCCTTCTCGGCGTGCCGGGCGGCCATCGGGACCAGGACGTCCTGGAACTTGCCGGCGGCCAGCGCCTTGGCGTACTTCTCCTGGGACGCGGCGGCGAAGGCGTCGCAGCGCTCCTTGGTCAGCTCCGGGTAGCGGTCGTGCAGGTTCTCCGCGGTGGAGCCCATGACCAGCGCCGAGGGGTCGACCAGCTTCTCGGCGACGATCCGCGGGTTCGGGTCCACGCCCTCGCCCATCGGGTGCCGGCCCATGTGCTCGACGCCGCCGGCCACGACCACGTCGTACGCGCCGAAGGCGATGCCGCCGGCGGTGGTGGTCACGGCGGTCATCGCGCCGGCGCACATCCGGTCGATGGAGTAGCCGGGGACGGTCTTGGGCAGGCCCGCCAGCAGCGCCGCGACCCGGCCCAGGGTCAGGCCCTGGTCGCCGATCTGGGTGGTGGCCGCGATCGCCACGTCGTCCACACGGTCGGCCGGCAGCTGCGGGTTGCGGTGCAGCAGCTCGCGGATGCAGCGGATGACCAGGTCATCCGCCCGGGTCTCGGCATAGACGCCCTTCGGGCCGGCCTTGCCGAACGGGGTACGGACGCCGTCGACGAATACGACTTGTCGCACGGCCCTCTGGGTCTGAGGCACGTTGGCTCTCCTCCACACGGAACGGTTCTGCGACCATGCTACTCACGAGTAACAAGGTTCGGCGAGCGCGGGGTGAGGTGACCGCGGTCACGGCGCCGGGCGACCGCGCGACCAGCGTGACAGACGAACCGTGGGAGTGCCGCGCGGGTATGCGGCTCGCTTGGACCGGGCCGCACACCCGCGCGTGTTTCTTCGCCGCCACAGGCCGGTCCCAGGGCTTCGCGCGGCCAGATGGGCCGGGGCCGGACAAACCAGATAGATCAGATAGACCCGACACGCTTCCAGCGATCAGACGATGATCCGCGCGCTCAGACCGAAACGGGATCCCCCGACAGCCGCTCGGCCAGCTCGGTGGCCTTCGCCTCGGCGTCCGCCAGCGCGGCCGCCCGCGAGGCGGCGGCCAGCGGCTTCAGCTCGGCCATGGCCGGGACCGTGTCCGCCAGCGTCAGCTCGATGGTGATGAACTCCGGCGTGACGCCCAGGTGCGCCGAGAACACCGCGCCCAGGTAGTTCTTGACGAACTCCATGCCCTCGCGCGGGGTCCCGGGCTCGTAGGAGCCGCCGCGGGAGGCCACGATGACCATCGGCTTGCCGGCCAGCGACTGGGTACCCTCGCCGAGCGTGCGGCCGGCCAGGATGATGTGGTCGATCCAGGCCTTCAGCGAGGACGCGAGGCCGAAGTTGTACATCGGGGCGCCGATCAGGATCGCGTCGGCGTTCTCCGCCTCCTCGACCAGGGCCAGTCGGGCGGCGTGCACGGCGGCCTGCTCCGGACTGTGGTCCTCGGGAGCGGCGTACGAGGCCGAGACGGTCAGCGCGTCCAGGTGCGGCAGCGGGTCGGCGGCCAGGTCGCGGTGGATGACCGTGCCCTCGGGGTGGGCCGCGCGCCAGGCGTCGGCGAAGGTCGAGGTGACGGCGCGAGAGGCGCTGGCCCCGCCGGGGAACAGCGAGGCGTCGATGTGCAGCAGAGTGGCCATGGAATACTCCTCAGCTCGATGGTTACCTTTTGTTCGTGGCTTATGATGAGTGATCGACGGATGGTCTACAAAAGGCACACCGGGGTGCGGCCAGGCACATGGATGTGACCGTCCAGGTCAGGAACCCGGCACGGCGAGAGTGGGAGAAGCGATGGTGACGCAGACTCAGCGGGAAGCGCAGTCGGGGCCGGAGTACCCCCCGCTGGTGCCGTCGCCGGTACCGCCGGCAGTCCCGATGTTCCCCGGACCGCCGGCGGCCTGTCAGGAGCACGGCGGCAAGGGCCGCTTCGTCCGCAGCGTGCTGGAGCGGATCGGCGACAAGTGGAGCCTGATGATCATCGGCAGCCTGCACCAGGGGCCGCTCCGGTTCTCCGCGCTCCAGCAGGCCATCGGCGGTATCTCACAGCGGATGCTGACGCTGAACCTGCGGCACCTCGAGCGCGACGGGCTGATCTCCCGGACCGTCTACGCGGAGGTACCGCCACGCGTGGAGTATGAGCTCACGGAGTTGGGGCACAGCCTGCTGGTGCCGGTGCTGGACCTGGTGAACTGGGCCGCCGACCACTCCGACCGGATCGAGACGCAGCGGGAGGCGTACGACGCGGCGCTGGAAGGAGAGTCCTGAGAGCGGTGGCGGCCACGGGCCTTTACCGCGAGTCGCTACGCGCAGCGTCGCTCGCCACGTCCCTGGCCACGGACAGGGCGACATCGCGATGCGTTTCGTGCTCGGCGAGTCGGGCGACTAACGCCGCCCGCACGTCGTTGTAGGCGTCGACCCCCAGGGGCAGGCGCAGCGGCATCGCCCCGGCGTCGACGATGTCGATCATCGCGTCGGCGATCCGCCCCGCATCGTTGGGGAGCGGGAACGTGCCCTCGTCCCGGAACCGTCGCACCTCGCCCGCCGGCGTGTCCTCGTACTGCGGCATGGCCGGCGCCGTGTCCAGGGAAGGGCCGAAGCCGGTCGGCGTCGCGCCCGGTTCGATGATGGTGACGCCGATGCCGAACGGGGCGATCTCGCGGGCCATCGTCTCGCAGAAGCCTTCGATCCCCCACTTCGAGGCGTGGTAGTAGCCGAAGTTCGGGTAGGTGGTCTGACCGCCGGAGCTCGAGACCTGCAGGATGCGCCCGTGCCCCTGGGCCCGCAGATGCGGGAGCGCGGCGCGGATGACGTGGATCGAACCGAGCAGGTTGGTCTCGATCACGCGCCGGATCTGTTCGTCGGCCGCCTCCTCGACGGCGGCGAAGAGGCCGTAGCCGGCGTTGTTGACGACGACGTCGACGGTGCCGAGCGCCTGGAACGCGTCGTCCACGACCGCGCGCACCCGCTCGGCATCGGTGACGTCGAGCCGCGCGGTCCAGAGTCGATCGCCGTGGCGGGCGCGCAGATCCGCCAGCGCTTCGGGACGGCGCAGGGTTGCGGCGACGCGGTCGCCGCGGGCGAGCAGCCGCTCGGTGAGCAGCCGTCCGAAGCCGGAGGAGGTGCCGGTGATGAACCAGGTGAGAGCCATGATGTTCCTTCTTTCGGGATCTCACCGACGCTATGACTTCGAGTCGACTCGAAGTCAAGCTCCTACACTGCGGGGCATGACGACAGCGGCGAAGTCCACCCTGACCATCGGCGAGGTCAGCGAGCTGACCGGGCTGACTACCCACACCCTGCGGTTCTACGAACAGGAAGGGCTGTTCATCGCACCGGTACGACGCAACGCCGCGGGCCGGCGCGTCTTCACCCCGGATGAGGTGGCGTGGCTGAAGGTGTGCGCGAAACTGCGCTCATCGGGAATGCCGCTGCCGGAGATCCGCCACTACGCACAGCTGGTACTCCAAGGCCCGGGCACCGAGACCGAGCGGTTCGCGATCCTGCGCCGCCACGAGGCCAAGGTGCAGCAGCAGGTCGCCGATCTCCAGGAAGCACTGGACGTCATCCACGGGAAGGTCGAGCTCTACGCCCGGCGTCTGGCCGCCGGCACCGCCGACCAGCTCTGGCGCAACGGACCCGAGTGCGACCCGCCCCCGGACGCCGCTTGAACCGCAGCCCTCACTCCCCCGGCTCCTTCTCCCGCGCAGCCACCTGCCGCAGCACTCCGCCGATCGTCGGCGTGGCCAGCCGCACCTGCCACGGCCGGGCCCCGGCGGCGGTCAGGAACGTCGCGACCTGCTCGTCGCTCGGGGCGGTGGCCGGCGGGTTCCAGCACAGTCGGCGCAGCGAGTCCGGGGCGAGGAGGTTCTCGACCGGCAGGGAGTACCGCGCGGCCAGGCCGGCCATGGACTCCCGGGCGGCGGTCAGGCGCTCCGCCGCGGCGGGGTCCTTGTCCGCCCAGGCGCGGACCGGGGGCGGGCCGTCGCTGGGGGCGGCGCCGGGCTTGGGCAGCTGGGCGTCCTTGAGCTCGCGGGCCTTGGTGAGGGCTTCGAAGTAGCGGGGGACGTCGCCGGAGCGCATCCGGCCGCTGAAGCCGGGGATGGCACGCATCAGGGCCGCGGTGCCCGGCAGGCTCAGGGCCGCGTCGATGATGGCCTGGTCGGGCAGGACCCGGGTGGGGGTCATGTCGCGGCGGCGGGCCAGGTCGTCGCGGGACTCCCACAGGGCGCGCACCACCGCGAGCTGGCGGGGGCGGCGCACTTTGTGCAGGCCTGAGGTGCGGCGCCAGGGCTCGGCGCGCGGCTTCGGGGGCGGGGCGCTGGCCACGGCGTCGAACTCCTGGTGCGCCCACTCCAGCTTGCCGGCCGCGCGCAGTTCGTCCTCGATGATGTCCCGGACCTCGACCAGGACCTCGACGTCCAGCGCCGCATAGCGGAGCCAGGCCTCGGGCAGCGGACGCGTGGACCAGTCCGAGGCCGAGTGGCCCTTCTCCAGTTCCAGCTTCAGCACCTCGGCGACCAGCGGGCCCAGGCCGACCCGCTCGTGACCGCCGAGCCGGGCGCCGAGCTCGGTGTCGAACAGCCCGCCGGTGCCGTCGGCACGCCGGGCCGGCGGGTACATCCCGACCTCGGCCAGGCACGCCAGGTCCTGGGAGGCGGCGTGCAGCACCCACTCGGCACCGGCCAGCGCCGGCCCGTCGCCGGCCAGGGCCGACAGGTCCGGGCAGGCGATCGGGTCGATGAGGAAGGTGCCGGCGCCCTGGCGGCGTATCTGGACCAGGTAGGCGCGCTGGCTGTACTTGTAGCCGCTGGCCCGCTCGGCGTCCACGGCCACCGGGCCGGTGCCGGCCGCCAACGCCTCTACGGCTGCGGCCAGCGCCGGCTCGGTGTCCGTGACCGGCGGCAGTCCCTCACGCGGTTCCAGCAGCGGGACCAGGCCGGGCGGCGGCTCGGCGACCTGCGGCATCTGCTCGGGGCTCGCCGGTCCCGCCGGCGTACTGGAACTCGTCACGCCCTTACACTAACGACCGCCGTCAGTGAATGGTCCCGCCGCGCAACGCGACCGCGACCATGCCGGCCCGATCGCCCGTGCCCAGCTTGCGGGCGATGCGCGCCAGGTGGCTCTTCACGGTCAGCGCCGAGAGCCCCATCGCCTGTCCGATCGCCTTGTTCGAGCGGCCGTCGGCGACCAGCCGCAGCACCTCGATCTCGCGCGCGGACAGGTCCCGGCAGCCGGAGTGCGCGGCCTGGGCCGCGCCGTTGGCCCCGGCCAGGGCGGCGGCCCCGGGCGGCAGGCCGCCGCTGGGCCGTACCCGGTTGGCGCTGGCGGCGTGCACGCCGGCCATCGCCGGCCGGCCGGCGGCGACCGGGCGGGCCCCGGTGATGACGAAGCCGCGGACGCCGGACGCCAGGGCGGCGCGTACCGCGCCGGCGTCGTCGGCGGCCGACACGGCCAGTCCGCCGGCCCAGCCGGCCGCCCGCATCTCGGCCAGCAACTGCAGGCCGGAACCGTCGGGCAGGTGGATGTCCACCACGGCCAGATCGCGGGTGGCGGACATCCGGCTCCGCGCCTCGGCGGCGGTCTGCGCCTCCAGGACGTCGCGGACGCCGAGCGCCCACAGGTGCCGGGTCACCGACTGGCGTACCCGCGGGTCGGCCACGACGACCATCGCGGTCAGCCGGGCCGGCCGGTATGCGATCAGGTTGGCGGTGTTGTCGACGAGTACCGACACCGAACCTCCTCCTGGGGTGCTGCGAGCTTGTGCTCAGCGACCGGTTCCACTCGGTAGCGGATCGGTCCATTCAGGTCATCGGCAGATCAAGCAGGCACCTTTAGGGCTAATGCTCGCAAGTTCACCGAAGGCGGCCCGGTCGGGCATATGAAGATCAGACAACAGGCCCTGAGCTGGGCGAGTGTGACTCACGCCACGTCAAGTGACTGAGCGTGAGGTCTAGTCACCCCACGTGATGTCATCGGCCTACAAGCGTCCGACGTGCGGTTCCGCGACTGATGGGGCGGGACGGGTCAAAGGGGTCGCGGGCTGGGCCGTCCGGGGGAAACGGCTGGGCTGATCAGGTGAGCCCGACGTAACACAATGGAGCTGGAGCGCCCGGAGATCCGGAAGCGTCAGAAAGTCACACCAGTCACCGGCGGGACCCGGCGGGCGGCAGGTTCGCCACGCCCTCGTACTCCGGCGGCAGGCCGGCGCACATCATCATCAGCGCGCACCAGGCGTTCAGATGGGCGGCGAAGTCGATGTCGTCGCCGGCCGGGGTCCAGGAGGCGCGCACTTCCACGGCCGTGGTCGCCGGCCGGCCGGCCAGGCCGCCGAAGCCGCGGGAGGAGGAGCGGGAGACCGTGCCGCCCTCGGCGGTGAACGGGGCGCCGTGCTCGGTCAGCGCGTCCATCAGCCAGGACCAGGCGACCTCGGCCAGCAGCGGGTCCTCGGCGATCTCCGCCTCCAGGTCCGCCTCGACCAGCACCACGAACCGCCACGCGCCGCGCCACTCCTCGTGGCCGCCGGGCCGGTGCAGCAGCACCAGGCGGCCGGTGGCCAGGTCCTCCTCGCCGCCCTCGGAGTCGGCGGAGACGACCGCGCCGCCGACGGCGTGCGCGAAGGGGGCGAGGTTCACCGGGGACGGCAGGGCGTCGAGTTCGATCGCGGCCGGCAGGGACGCCGCCGACAAGGCGGCGACGGCCTCCGCGAACTCCCGCGGGTCGCCCGCGCGGCTGGGTGCCATGGGTGAAGCGTACGCCGCCGCGCCACAGGCCCGACGGGAGGCGCGCTGGCACGGGACGCGGGGCGGGCGGCGCTGGTGCGCCGCGGGTGTTCGGAGGTGGTCCAATCCCCGACATCGGCGGTGATCCGATGCCCGACGAGCGACCACGCTCGCGGCCGGCTTGGAGGTGGCGATTGGAGGTAGAGACAAGCGCTGAAAAGCCGCCCCCGCAAGGGAATCGGTCCGACCGCCGCAACGCGGGCGCCACCGGGGCGCCGCGGCTCGCCCGCGACCACCGCCGACGCCATGGCCGACACCATGCCGACACGGCGTCGGGAACCCCTCGCGGGCTACCGGACCCGGGCACCGAAGACCCCCTCGAACGTGCGACCATCGAGGGGTGACCGACGACAGGAGCGATGCCGTGCACGACAGCGTGACCGAAAGCCTGAACCCCGCGGCAGACCTGGGCTCGGCGGCCACCGAGAAGCTCACCGAGGTCCCGGGCCCGCGCGGCGAGACCGCGCCGGACGCGCCCCTGGACCCGGTCCAGGACAGCGACCTCCTGCGCGCCGCACGCCGCGAGCCGGTCCGCCGTACACCGGTGTGGTTCATGCGCCAGGCCGGGCGCGCGCTGCCGGAGTACAGGAAGGTGCGCACCGGGATCCCGATGCTGGACGCCTGTATGCGCCCCGACCTGGTGACCGAGATCACCCTGCAGCCGGTACGCCGGTACGGCGTGGACGCGGCCGTCTTCTACAGCGACATCGTGGTGCCGCTCAAGGCGATCGGCGTGGACGTGGAGCTCGTGCCGAACGTCGGCCCGGTGCTCGCGAACCCGGTCCGCGACGCGTCCGGGCTGGACCAGATCCGGCCGGTGGACCCGGAGACGGACCTGGCCGCCATCTCCGAGGCGGTGCGGCAGCTGGTCGGCGAGCTGGGCCCGACCCCGCTGATCGGCTTCGGCGGCGCGCCGTTCACGGTCGCCAGCTACCTCATCGAGGGCGGCCCGTCGAAGAACCACGAGAAGACCAAGGCGATGATGCTCGGCGCGCCGGAGCTGTTCGCCGAGCTGCTGGACCGCCTGGCCGACCTGACCGCGGCCTTCCTGCGGGTGCAGATCGGGGCCGGCGCGAGCGTGGTGCAGCTGTTCGACTCCTGGGCCGGGGCGCTGGCGCCGCGCGACTACGAGCGCTACGTGCTGCCGCACAGCACGAAGGTGCTGGCGTCGGTCGCCGACCTCGGCGTGCCGCGCATCCACTTCGGCGTCGGCACCGGCGAGCTGCTGCCGCTGATGGCCGCCGCGGGTGCGGACGTGGTCGGGGTGGACTGGCGGGTGCCGCTGGACGAGGCCTCGCGCCGCATCGGCCCGGACTACGCGGTGCAGGGCAACCTGGACCCGGCGGTGATGTTCGCGCCGTGGCCGGTGATCGAGGCCAAGGTGCGGGAAGTCCTCGCCGACGGCGCGAAGACCCCGGGGCACATCTTCAACCTGGGCCACGGGGTGACGCCGGACATGGATCCGGACCGGCTGACCCGGGTCGTCGAGCTGGTCCACGAGGTTTCGGCGCGCTGACGGGCGACGGCGCAGGAAAGGCCACGGCGGTGGGCGCGACACAGGGGGCTGCGATGGGTTCGGAGCGGGCGGCGTCTCAGGGTTCGACGGGTCAGGATTCGACCGGTCCGGGCGGCCCGGACACCCTGGCGAGGGTGTCGGGTTCGACCGGTCCGGCCGGCATGGACACCTCGGCGAGCGCGTCGGGTCCGGCGCCGAGCCGGCGCCCGCGCTCGGTCGCGGTGATCGGCGGCGGCATCTCGGGCCTGGCCGCGGCCTGGTACGCCAAGCAGGCTCTGCCCGACGCCACCGTGACGGTGTTCGAAGGTTCCCCGCGCCTGGGCGGCAAGCTGGCCGTCGCCGAGGTCGGCGGCGTGCGGGTGGACCTCGGCGCCGAGTCGATCCTGAACCGCCGCCCGGAGGCCGTGGATCTGGCCCGGGCCGTGGGCCTGGCCGACGACATCGTGCATCCGGCGACCGCTTCGGCCTCGATCTGGAACCGCGGCGAGCTGGTGCCGATGCCCAGGGGCCACCTGATGGGCGTCCCCGGCGATCCGCGCGTCCTGGCCGGCCTGTTGTCGGCGGCCGGGCTCAAGCGCGCCGAGGCCGGACCGACCCTGCCGCCCCGCTCCCTGCTGCGGGTCGAGGCCGAGACCGACGACGTCGCGGTCGGCGGCTTCGTCGCCGAGCGCTTCGGCCGCGAAGTGGTGGACCGGCTGGTCGAGCCGCTGCTCGGCGGGGTCTACGCGGGCCACGCCGACGAGATCTCCCTGCGGGCCGCGATCCCGGCACTGGTGCCCGCCTACGAATCGGGCGAGCCGCTGGACGAGGCGGTGTCGAAGATCCTGGCCGCGCAGGCCGGCGCGGCCGATCCGAAGCCGGTGTTCGCCGGTATCCGGGGCGGCGTCGGACGCTTCCCGGCGGCGCTGACAGAGTCCTGCGAAAGCGCGGGCGTCACCGTCCACCGCGAGACGATGGTCAGGGAACTGAGTCGCACCGCCGGGGGCTGGCGGCTGGTCTGCGGCCCGGTCCCGGCGGCCCGGGCGCACGAATTCGACGCGGTGATCGTCGCGGTCCCCGGCGCACCCGCCGCCCGGCTGCTGAAGGACGCGGCCCCGGCGGCGGCGACCGAGCTCGCCGGGATCGCATACGCCTCGGTCGCGCTGGCGACCTTCGTGTTCGACGACGCCGCGCTCCCGGCCGGCAGCGGCTTCCTCGTCCCGCCGGCCGACGGCCGGTTCATCAAGGCTTCCACCTTCTCCAGCGTCAAGTGGTCGTGGCTGGCCGCCTCCGGCAAGACCGTGGTCCGCGCATCGGTCGGCCGACACCGCGAGACCGCCGACTTGCAGCGTGAGGACACCGAACTCGCGGCGCTGGCGCTGGCCGATCTGCGCACCGCGCTCGGTCCGGACGCGCTCGGCGACCCCGTCGACCGCTACGTCCAGCGCTGGGGCGGCGGACTGCCGCAGTACGCGGTCGGGCACGTGGCGCGCGTCGAGCGGATCCGCTCGGCGGTCGCGGCGCAGCCGGGCCTGGCGGTCTGCGGGGCGGCGTACGACGGCGTCGGGATCGCGGCGTGTGTCGCCTCGGCGCTGCGGGCCGCCGGCGAAATCAGTACCGGGGCGATCGGTACCGGGGCGATCGGTACCGGAGCGATCGGTACTGGGGCGCACACCAACCCGGAACACCCATAAGGAAGAATGGCGACATGAGCGACAGCGGCAACGAAACCCAGAACGAGCGCCCGGCCGGCGTCACCAGCAACGTCCGCATCGGCAAGCGCGCGGTGGAGCTGAACGAGGTCACCCGCTACGCGATGTGGACCGTGTTCAAGATGCGCGCGGACCTGCCGGCCTCCGACGACGCCCGCGCGGACCTCGCGGCCGAGGTGGAGACCCTGTTCGCGGCGCTGGCCAAGGACGACGTGGTGGTGCGCGGCACCTATGACGTGGCCGGCCTGCGGCACGACGCCGACTTCATGTTCTGGCTGCACGCCGAGACCTCCGAGGCACTGCAGGACGCCTACCACCGCTTCCGCCGCACGGGCCTGGGCCGCCTGACCGAGCCGGTCTGGTCGCAGATGGCGCTGCACCGCCCGGCGGAGTTCAACAAGAGCCACGTCCCGGCCTTCGTCGCCGACGAGACGCCGCGTGGCTACATCGCGGTCTACCCGTTCGTCCGCGGCTACGAGTGGTACCTGCTGGAGGACACCGAGCGCCGCCGGCTGCTGGCCGAGCACGGGATGATGTCGCGGGAGTACCCGGACGTGCGGGCGAACACGGTGCCGTCGTTCGCGCTCGGCGACTACGAGTGGATCCTCGCCTTCGAGGCCGACGAGCTGGACCGGATCGTGGACCTGATGCGCCACCTGCGCGGTTCGGAGACCCGACGGCACGTGCGCCTGGAGGTGCCGTTCTACACCGGGAAGCGGCGGCCGATCGCGGAGATCGTGGCGGTGCTGCCGTAGTCGGGACCAGGCAGCTCCCCGGGGCCGGTCAGTAGTACCAGATTTCGACGCCCTTGTGGGACGAGCACGTGCCGTCCGGCGACGTGCTGTAGCTGTAGCTGCCGTCATGGCACAACGCCATGGCGCCGCTCGGGTGCGGCTCGCCCGCACCGCAGCGGGCCGTGCCCTTGTCGATGGTCGCGTGGTGGATGCAGTCGGCGACGCTCTTGGACGGCGCGGGCGGGGCGGCCGTGGTGGGGCTCGCCGAATGCGTCGTGCGGGCCGGACTCGTCGGTACGACGGCCCGCACCGAGGGCGACGGCTTCTTCGCGGGCTCCGTGGCGGTGTGCGATGGAGTTGAGTGCGATGGAGCTGTGTGCGACGAAGCCGTGGGCGATGCGGCTGAATGCGATGCGGCCGCAGGCAGCTGAGCTGTGGTCGGTGCGGCCGACGTGCTCGCCTTCTGCGAAACGCTCGCCGGCGCCGGCGCCGGCGCCGAGGCCGAACCCGAAGCAGTGGACTGACAAGCCGACGTCGAGACCGCGATCGCGCACGCTAAAAGCGGCGCCCACCTGTGGCGGAGCATGGGTTCCCCTCCCGAAGGGCCGACGCTCGCGGCCGGCCGGAGCCCCACCTTGGCACCGATCCGGCGTCGGGGAAACGCTTAAGCCCCATGCAACGTCGCCGCTGCTCGCGGTGCCACCTCACCTCACGTCACGCCACCTCACGTCACGGCACGTCAGGTGCGAGTCCCGCTAGCCGCGGTGCGGCACCGGCGCGGCGGGCAGGTCCGGGTCGAACAGCTCGGCCGGGGAGTCCGGGACCCGGAGTCCGGCCACCGGCGTCGGGTTCACCAGCCGCCAGATCCAGGCCACGAACGCGGCGCCGAGCCCGGCCGCGGCGATCATCGCCAGCCGCCAGCCGTCGATCGCGCCGTGCCACTGCACGGTCCCGTGCCGGCCGACCAGGAAGCCGGCGTAGAAGAGCCAGTACATGACGCTGGTGAGCGGGATCGCCGGGACGCGTCCCCAGGCCCCGGTGGCCGCCGCCAGTGCCGCATACGCGACCAGGTCGACACCGGGGCGGTGGGTCCCGCCGGTCGCGGCGAGGACGACGGTCAGGGCGATCGCGCCGGTGAAGGCGGCGATCAGCGACGTGGTGATGCTGGCTGGTTCTCTCACGTTTCCAGTGCAGCGCCGCATCCGCGCAGGTGGAAAGGAAACTCACGCAATGCATGCGACTACCACGCGAACGCAAACGCTATGCCGACGCTGGATCGGGCCGCCGCGCGAACCCGGTCACCGCCATCACCAGACACCCGAGCCCGGCCGCGCCGGCCAGGGCCGCGCCGATCAGCTCGCGGGTCAGCTTCGGGCTCGACGCGCACGGGCCCTTGCCGGTGTAGCCGAGCCCGGCGGGCAGCGGATAGCGGCGGAACAGCGGGGACCCGCAGTCGACGCGGATCCGGGCCACGGTGTCACCGCTGAAGCCCATCGCGATGTCGAGGTGGGTGTCGGCCAGGCCGATGTACGCCGCTCCCCCGACTAGCAGCAGGCCCAGGACGATCAGAATCCAGGATTGACGCACATCGACTCAGACTAGTGCAGCGTCGCGCTGATCCTCCGGGGGTTCATGGGTTCATGGGTTCATGCGGCCTTGAGGGGCTGCCGTCGTAGGTCCGGCGGTAGGGCTTGGCGTCGTGTTCGACATACTCCCGGCGGGTGACTCCGGTACCTCGTGGAGGCTACGAACGACACCAGAATGTTTACATCCACGGGCTGATTCGATGCGGATCCGCGGAATCTAGCGTCGATACCATGAAACGCAATCGCCGTATCAGCGCTGTCGCGGTGGTGGCACTCGCCGCCCTCGTCACCGGAACCGGCGCCGGGTTCGCCGCCACGACCACACCGTCGGCCGCACCGGTGGCCACGCACGCGTTCGGCACCGCACCGGCCACGGCCACCGCGCTCACGCGGTCCTTCCAAGGCACGCTCCCCGCGCCGACCGGCCGCTACGCCGCCGGCGAGGACGTCATCCACCTCACCGACGCGAGCCGTCCCGACCCGTGGGTGCCGTCATCCGGCCCCCGCCAACTGACCGTCACGATGGTCTACCCGGCCGTCCCCGGGACCGGGACTCCGGCCCCTTATATGACCCTCGCCGAGGCAGCCGGAGCCATCCAGCACCGGAAGCTGCCGGCGAGCTCCGGCGTCACCGCACAGAACCTTTCCAGCGTCACCACTCACGCCTTCGACGGCGCGCGGCCGCGGAGCGGCAAGTATCCGCTGGTGGTCCTCTCCCCCGGGTTCGAGGACCCGCGCATGGTGCTCACCTCGCTCGCGACCGACCTGGCCAGTCACGGCTACGTCGTCGCGCTCGTCGGCCACACCTACGAGGACAGCGGCGAGACGCTGGCGAACGGCCAGACGTCGACGTGCGCGATCTGCGATGACCCGGCGCTCGACTTCGACTCCGTCGCCGCCAGCCGCGCACTGGACGTGTCCTTCGTGATCGACCAGTTGACGCATGGCAATACCGCGTGGCGCCTGGCACACCTCATCGACAAGCACGAGATCGGCATGGCCGGACACTCCATCGGCGGCGCGGCGGCCGCCGCCACGATGATCGCCGACCCGCGAGTACGGGCCGGAGTGAACATGGACGGCGCCTTCCACCCGGCCCCGATGCCCGGCCAGATCAACCGGCCGTTCCTCATGCTGGGTGCGGCCGCCAACCACCCGGTCGGCGGCGACGACGCCACGTGGGGTCAGGCCTGGGCCACCCTCGGCGGCTACAAGAAGTGGCTGACGGTCGCCGGCGCCGACCACACCAGCTTCACCGACTTGGACCTGCTTCTGCGGGAGGCCGGGTTCCCGACGCCGCCCCTGTCCCCGGAACGCGGGGTGGTGATCACCCGCGAGTACGTGACAGCGTTCTTCGACCAGACGCTGAAGGGGATCCCCAGTCCGCTGCTGGACGGCCCCTCGCCGAACAATCCGGAAGTACTCTTCCAGTACTAGTGAGGTGCTTGAACGCCTGGCAGACTCGCGCACCGCACCGCACCGCACCGCACCACACCGTTCGGGCAGGTGCAGCGGGATTCGGAGTATGCCAGGTAACGTGCGGCAGGGAACGTGCGCCAAGGAACGTATGCCAGGGCACGAATGTCAGGGCACGAATCGATACCCGGTCCCGTACTCCGTCATCAAGTGCCGCGGGGTCTGCGGGTCGTCCTCAAGCTTGCGCCGCAGCCGCGCCATGTGGAACCGCAGGTATCCGGCCTCGCCGCTGTGGCTGTTCCCCCACACGTCGGCGAGCAGCCGTGCGGTGCTCACCAACTGGCCGGGGTGCCGGAGCAGGATCTCCAGCAGGGCCCACTCGGTACGGGTCAGCCGCACCGGCTCGCCCGCACGGCTGACGCTGTGCGCCACCAGGTCGATGTCGCAGCTGCCCAGCCGCACCGAGCTGGTCTCGGCGCCGGCCGAGCCGGCGTTGGCCTGCTGGTGCCGCCGGATCACCGCCCGCAGCCGGGCCAGCAGTTCCTCCATGGCGAACGGCTTGGTCACGTAGTCGTCGGCACCGGCGTCGAGCGCGTGGATCTTCTCTTGCGGGTCGGCCCGGCCGGACAGCACCACGATGGGCACCGTGGTCCAGCCGCGCAGGCCCAGTATCACCTCGACCCCGTCCATGTCCGGCAGGCCCAGGTCCAGCAGGACCGCGTCGGGCAGCCGGCGGGCCGCGCAGGCCAGCGCGTCGACGCCGTTGGCCGCCGTCTCGACCTCGTAGGTCCGGGACTTCAGGTTGATACGAAGGGCGCGCAGGATCTGCGGCTCGTCGTCGACGACCAGGATGCGGGTCACTGGCTCCCTCGGTTCTCGTCAGAAGTCGGGCACTTGTGACAAGTCAACAGTCCGGTCGCGCCACCCGGGGGGCATGCTCGCGCGATGCAAACGCCGGCCGGCTCGATGCAAATGGCCACCGCGCGCTGCGGCCCGGCGCAGCGGGCCGTCCGGCACCCATTCAACCAGGCCGGTCGCCGTCGCATGGCTCACCACCCCTTGATGTGGAAGCGCATGCGGCACACGATCGCCTCGGTATGCCGCCGGATCGCCCGGTCCAGCACGACTCCGCGCTGGTTGTGCAGCAGCCGGTGCCAGGCCCGGCGCGGCTCCACCTCGGGAATCAGGACCATGATGCGCTCGAAGCCGCCGGGCGAGGCCGGAGCGGAGATCGCCAACCGGTTCAGGTAGTCGACCATCGGCCGGGTCAGCGAGCGCTTGTGCGTGGTGAGGACTTCCAGCGGCACGTCCGGCTGCCAGGCGTTCCACTCGGCCTGCAAACGGGCGCACTCGGCGGCGTCGTCCTCGTCGCTGTAGCGCACGGTCACCGCGATCACGCCGTCGCCGAGCGACAGGGCCGCGGACATCGCCTCCTGGGTCAGCCGGGACACCGCGCCGACCGGCACCACCACCAGCACCTGCTGCTCCACGGCCGGCTCGGGCTTGTGGCCCAGGCCCAGGACCTCGCCGACGATCCGGTACGCGGTGTGCACCCGCAGCATGCCCAGGACCAGCAGCGGCACGATCACCACGACCAGCCAGCCGCCCTCGGTGAACTTCGAGATCAGCTCGATCACCAGCGCGGCGAACGTCAGCACCGCGCCGGTGCCGTTGATCACCGCCCGGCCGCGCCACCCCGGACTCCGCTCCCGCCGCCAGTGCCGCACCATGCCGAACTGGGAGATGGTGAAGCCGATGAACACCCCGATCGCGAAGACCGGCACCAGGGTCTGGGTGTCGCCCTTGGCCACCGCCAGCAGGATCGCCGCCAGCCCGGCCAGGATCAGCACGCCCCAGCGGTAGACCTGGCGGTCCGCCCGCAGGGCGAAGACGTGCGGGGCGTAGTTGTCGCGGGCCAGCAGGCTGGTCAGGACCGGCATGCCGCCGAAGGAGGTGTTGGCGGCCAGGGCCAGCAGGATCATGGTGACGAACTGGACCCCGAAGAAGGCCGCGTTGTGGCCGAGGGCGGCATCGGTGAGCTGGGCCAGGACGGTCTTGGAGGAGTCCGGGGCGACGTGGAACTTGCGGATCAGGAGCGCCAGGCCGATCAGCATCAGGCCCAGCAGCGCGCCGAGCGCGGACTCCGTGCGCTGCGCGCGCTTGACCCGGGGCTTGCGGAACGTCGGGACGGCGTTGGCGATGGCCTCGACGCCGGTCAGCGCGCTACACCCGGACGCGAACGCCTTGAGGAGCAGCAGGACCCCGACATTCTCCGCGCTCGCCGCCGCCACCACGTGACCGCTCGGCGCGGTCGCCGGGTGCGAGCGGAACAGACCGAACAGGATCACCGCGAAGATCGCGACGATGAACAGGACGGTCGGCACGATGAAGGCCTTCGCCGACTCCGCCACCCCGCGCAGATTGATGCCGGTGATCAGGAGCAGGACGGCCAGGCACAGCCAGACGCGGTCGCCGTAGAGGGAGGGGTAGGCGCTGGTCAAAGCGGCGACGCCGGCCGAGACCGACACGGCGACGTTCAGGACGTAGTCGATGATCAGGCTCGCCGCCGCGACCAGGGCCACGTTCTTGCCCAGGTACTTGCCGGCCACCGCGTAGGCGCCACCGCCCTCGGGGAAGGCCGCGATCACCTGGCGGTAGGAGAACGTGAGGAAGCCCAGGAGCCCGGCGATGGCGAGGGTGACCGGAAGGGTGAAGCCCAGGCCGTGCGCCCCGGCCACGGCCAGGACCACGACGATCGCTTCGGGGCCGTAGGCGACGGAGGCCAGCGCGTCCAGTGACAGCGCGGCCAGGCCCTGCGAGACGGTGAGCCGGTCGTGCTCCTGCTCGGCCGCCCGAGCCGGGGCCAGCGGGTCGTCCGCCGCTAGCGCTTCGCGGCCGGAGCCTCCTGTTGTCACTGGCGTTCCCCTCGAGACGTGTGACGTGGACGTTCGTCTCTACCTTGACACCCACAGGAGGGACGAAACGGTCAGGAGTTGTTTGCATCCCGCTTGCGTTGCGCGACGTCCAGGCCTGTGCCGGGCTACCGTGGATGCCATGCTGGTCCTCGGCTGTGTCCTGCTGCTAGGCGGCCTGATCGCCGTCCTGGCCGGCGCCATGGATCTACGCTGGCGCCGCCACGTCCTGGCCGACGGCGTATCCGTTTTCGCCCGGATAGTCGATCGCCCGCTCGGCCCCGACGACTCCCCCGACGGCTACCGCCCCATCCTGACGTTCACCACCGAGGACGGCCGCCCGGTCGAGGTGTTCTCGCCCCGCCGGCTGACCGGCGAGGCGGTACTGGTGCACTACGACCCCGCGGACCCGGCACAGGTGGTGGTGCACGGGTCGCGGGGCCGGCGGGTGGATGTGGCTTTCGTGGCGGCGGGGGTGGTGGCTTTCGTGGGGGCTGTGGTGGCGATGGTCCTGGTGGGATGAGCCCTCAGCCCACCAACCGCACCGCCGAGACCACGCCCACGCCAGCGCGCACCGCGGCGAGGACCGCCACGTCGCCCGACCATCCGTCTCGCCGCCACAGCGACAACCGGCGGTCGGCAGCGCGAAGGCTGAACTTGTCCGGCGCCTGCACCATCGCGCTGATGCCGTCCTCGCGCAGCAGGCCCATCGCTCCGTCGGCACGGTCCGGGAAGTACAGCTCGTACTGCTCGTCGAAAGCGTGGCTACCGGCGTGGGTGGCTCCGTCCGGCGGCGTATCGAGGACCCACGCCGACTCGAACACCGCGCCGTGCCGTATCTCCAGGCGTTCGGCGGGGTCGGGGAGGGTGATGGCGATGAGCCCGTACAGGTGCGTCGAGCCGTTGTAGTGGCAGGTGTACGTGGCCGAGGTGACCGGTAGCCCGTCGATGGAGCCGGTGACCGCGTCGGTGATGGTGTGGCGGGTGCCGTAGTGGCAGGGCGGCTCGGTGGTCGGCCAGACGTGCTCGATGTCGGGTGCGTCGGTGAATGCGTGCCGCGTCCGGAGTCCGGCGGCGACGTCGGCCGCCTGCCGTCGTACGCGGTGCGGGCCGACCCGGGGGCTCAGCACGATCAGTGCGGCCAGGCAGAGCCAGGCGAAGGCCGGGAGAACGACGTCCATGGCGCCTCCTTAGAAGTTGCTCAGAGGCCGAACGTAACGCCGTCTTTACATCAGGGCAATGTTCGTATGCGGTGCATAGGCGGTGCGTATGCGGACAATGAGGAACCTGTATTGCCTACGCTTGCAGGGTGCCCGCGAGCCGCGCCAGGGTGTCGTAACGGCGCAGGACGTCCTCGCGGTCCGCCTTCTCCGGCACCGTCTCCAGACACAGGGTCCTGATCATCTCCGCCTGTTCCAGCAACACCCTGCGTTGCCCGGCCAGCGGCACCTGCTCCAGGATCTCGGTCAGGGCGTCGAGTTGGCGGATCATCACCGCCGGCATCCCGGCGGCGGCCTGGCGGACCTTCTCGAAGGCGCGCTGCACCAGGCGGTCGAAGGTGGTCTGGGTGGTGATGACGCGGATGTAGCCCTGCGCGTCGCGGTGCACCTGCTCGGGGTGCCAGCCCAGGGCGATCTCGCGCAGGCTGTCGCCGAGCCAGTCGATGCAGGTGAGCGCGGTGAAGGTGTCGTTGACCGCCGGCGACAGGGCCCTGATGGCGATCTCGACCAGCTGGTCGATGCCGAACGAGATGTCCTGCGACAGGCTCCGGTACGGCCCGCTCAGGTGCGCGCGTTGCAGCGCCCGCGCGACGCTCGGCGCCGCGTCGGCCGGCCAGACCACAGCCATCGTGCGGCCGTTGACCAGGAAGTGGCCCGGCCGTTGCAGCAGGTGGATCACCGAGTCGGTGGAGGTCGCGATCCGCACCAGCGTCGAGTGCCGGACGTACTGCAGGTAGCCGGACTCCGTCGCCTTCACCTCCCCCGGCTCCTGCGCCATCCGCGCCAACAGCTCGTTCGCCGACAGCCCGCGCTCGGGGCGGCCGGCGGAGTCCGGCGCGGCCTCGGCCGCGATCGCCTTCTGCACGTCGGCCGCGATCGAGGCGATCACCTGCGGCAGCTGGATCTGCACCGCGATGTGGTGGATGAAGTACAGCAACACGGCCAGGTCCAGGACCACCAGCACCAGCGTCGTGGTGATGGACACGTGCGGGACGAAGTCCCCGTGCGGTCCGGGGCTGATCGCGATCAGCGCGAGGATCGAGTAGACGAACGTCGCGACGAACGTGCCCAGCGTCCACTGGGTGCCGCGGTCGCGCATGAAGTTGCGCAGCATGCGCGGGCCGAACTGGGTCGAGGCCAGGGTCAGGGCCACGATCACCACCGAGAACACCACACCGATCACGGTGATGACGGCCGCGGCGATGGTGGTGAGGATCTGCCGGGAGGCGTCGGCGGTGCCGCTGATCACCCAGGACGGCAGCTTGATGGCGCCGTGGTAGGCGGCGCGGTCGATGGCGACCGTGCCGACGAACAGCAGGACCGCGCCGAGGACCTCCAGCATCGGCACCAGCCACAGGTTGGTGCGCAGCGCCTCGCGGCGCCACTCGGAACGGAAGTCCAGTCGCATGGCAGGAGTCCTGAGGGAAGGGCGGATGAAGCGCCGACCAGACTTCCCGGCTCACCTGCCCCGATTCTAGTGGGTGGATCAACGCCCGCCGGGGGGATCTCGGGCAGGAAAGAAGCGGGACCGGCACGCCCCCGCGCGTACCGGTCCCGCCGTCTTCTGTGTCGTGGTGCGCCGGGTCCGGACCCGGCCGGCCTCAGCTCTTGGCCGCCGCGACCGGATGGGCCTTGTCCAGTGCCAGGTTCAGGGTCACCACGTTGACGTACTTCTCGCCCAGGAAACCCAGCGAGCGCCCGGTGGTGTTGTCCTTGACCAGCTGGTCCACCGTCGCCATGTCGATGCCGCGGGCCTTGGCCACGGAAGGCGCCTGGTCGTCGGCGTTCTCCACCGAGATGCCCGGGTCCATGCCGGAGGCCGAGGCGGTGACCGCGTCCTCGGGCACCTTGGTCGGGTCGATGTCGTACGCCTTGGCGTACGAGGCGATCCGGCCCTCGATGGTGCTCTTCAGCGAGGCGCTGTCGGTGCCCAGGTTGGACCCGGCGGAGTAGGAGTAGTCACACCCCGGGTCGCTGGAGTTGGAGGAGTCGGTGGCGTCGGACGGCCGGGCCTGGAAGTACTGCGGCAGGGCGGCGCCGGACTTGTCGACGTACTGCTGGCACAGCAGCGAGGAGGCCACGACCTGCCCGGAGGCGTCCTTGATGAGCGAGCCGTTGGCCTTGTTCTTGAAGGCGAGTTGCGCGATCCCGGTGACCAGCAACGGGTAGGCGATGCCCAGGATCACTGTGAAGATCAGCATGGCGCGGACAGCCGCCAGGTGCCGCCGCAACGGTGCGGAGATGCGAGACATGATTCCTCCTCCCTTACCGGAGTCCGGGGATGAACTGGATGACCAGGTCGATGAGTTTGATGCCGATGAAGGGCAGGACCAGGCCGCCGGCGCCGTATATGAGCAGGTTGCGCCGCAGCAGGGCCGAGGCCGAGGACGGCTTGTACTGCACACCGCGCAGTGCCAGCGGGATCAGGCCGATGATGATCAGCGCGTTGAAGATGATGGCGCTGGTGATCGCCGACTTCGCCGAGTGCAGGCCCATGATGTTCAGCACGTGCAGGCCCGGGTAGACCACCGAGAACATGGCCGGGATGATCGCGAAGTACTTCGCGACGTCGTTGGCGATGGAGAAGGTGGTCAGCGAACCGCGGGTGATCAGCAGCTGCTTGCCGATCTCCACGATCTCGATCAGCTTGGTCGGGTTGGAGTCCAGGTCCACCATGTTCCCGGCCTCTTTCGCGGCCGAGGTACCGGTGTTCATGGCCACGCCGACGTCCGCCTGGGCCAGCGCGGGGGCGTCGTTGGTGCCGTCGCCGGTCATCGCGACCAGCTTGCCGCCCTCCTGCTCCTTCTTGATCAGCGCCATCTTGTCCTCGGGCGTCGCCTCGGCCAGGAAGTCGTCGACCCCGGCCTCCTCGGCGATGGCCTTGGCGGTCAGCGGGTTGTCACCCGTGATCATGACCGTCTTGATGCCCATCTGCCGCAGTTCGGCGAACCGCTCGCGGATGCCTTCCTTGACGACGTCCTTCAGGTGGATGACGCCCAGGGTGCGGGCCGGCTGGCCGGGGGCCTTCTCGGCCACCACCAGCGGCGTGCCGCCGGCCCCGGAGATGGCGTCGACCAGTTGGCCGACCTCTTCGGTGGGGTGCCCGCCGTTGTCGCGGACCCATTTCATGACCGCACTGCCGGCGCCCTTGCGGACCTCGTGCCCGTCGGCCAGGTTCACCCCGGACATCCGGGTCTGGGCCGTGAAGGGCACGAACTCCGCGCCGGTCAGCTCGCCGGTGTGCCGCTCGCGCAGCCCGTAGGCGGTCTTGGCCAGCACCACGATCGAGCGGCCCTCGGGCGTCTCGTCGGACAGCGAGGACAGCTGCGCGGCGTCGGCCAGCGCGTCCTTGTCCACCCCGGCGACCGGGACGAACTCGGAGGCCTGGCGGTTGCCCAGGGTGATGGTGCCGGTCTTGTCCAGCAGCAGGGTGTTGATGTCGCCGGCGGCCTCGACCGCGCGGCCGGACATCGCCAGCACGTTGCGCTGCACCAGCCGGTCCATGCCGGCGATGCCGATCGCGCTCAGCAGCGCGCCGATCGTGGTCGGGATCAGCGCCACCAGCAGCGAGACCATGACGACCAGCGACTGTGCGGCCCCGGCCCAGGTGGCCATCGGCTGCAGGGTCACGACGGCGAGCAGGAAGACGATGGTCAGCGAGGCCAGCAGCACGTTCAGCGCCAGCTCGTTCGGCGTCTTCTGCCGGTTCGCGCCCTCGACCAGGTTGATCATCCGGTCGATGAAGGTCTCGCCCGGCTTGGACGTGATCTTCACGACGATCCGGTCGGAGAGCACCTTGGTGCCGCCGGTGACGGCCGAGCGGTCGCCGCCGGACTCCCGGATGACCGGGGCCGACTCGCCGGTGATCGCCGACTCGTCAACCGAGGCGACTCCCTCCACGACGTCGCCGTCGCCGGGGATGACCTGGCCGGCCTCGACCACCACGAAGTCGCCGAGTGTCAGTTCGGTGCCCGCGACCTCGGACTCGGCCCCGGAGTTGCCCGGGGACCAGGACGCGAGCTTACGGGCCACGGTCGTGGTCTTGGCCTTGCGCAGGGTGGCGGCCTGCGCCTTGCCCCGGCCCTCGGCCACCGCCTCGGCCAGGTTGGCGAAGACCACGGTCAGCCACAGCCAGACGGTGATCACCCAGGCGAACACCGAGGGCTTGGTGATGGCCTCGTACGTGGTCAGCGCGGAGCCGACCTCCACGACGAACATCACCGGGTTCTTCATCATGACCCGGGGGTCGAGCTTCTTCAGCGCGTCCGGAAGCGACTTCCAGAGCATCTTCGGGTCGAGGAACCCACCGCCCACGCGATGCGGTTCACCGCCCGGCTTCTGCTGCGGGGCCCGCGGTGCGGGGGCAGCTTCAGTCAGAGTGTTGCTTGACATCAGTGCAGTCCTTCAGCGAGCGGCCCGAGCGACAGGGCCGGGAAGTAGGTGAGGCCGACCACCAGCAGAATCGTGCCCAGCAGCATCCCCGCGAACAGCGGCGAGGCGGTCTTGAGCGTGCCCTCGGTCTCCGGCACCGGCTTCTGTTTGGCCAGCGAGCCGGCTAGGGCCAGGACCCAGATCATCGGCAGGAACCGGCCGAACATCATCGCCAGCGCGCCGGCGGTGTTCCACCAGTGGGTGTTGCCGGACAGGCCGCCGAAGGCCGAGCCGTTGTTGTTGCACATCGAGGTGAAGGCGTACAACACCTCGCTGAAGCCGTGTGGCGACGGACTGCCGTTCGGGCCCAGGTTCCCGCTGCTGATCGAGGCGGTCTCACCCTTCAACGCCATCGCCAGACCGGTGAAGACCAACACCACGGCCGGGGTGGTCAGGATGTACAGGGCCGCGTACTTCATCTCGGTCGGACGGATCTTCTTGCCCAGGTACTCCGGCGTGCGGCCGACCATCAGGCCCGCGATGAACACCGTGACGATGGCCAGAATCAGAATGCCGTACAGACCCGATCCGGTACCGCCGGGCGCGATCTCGCCGAGCATCATGTTGAACATGGCCGCGCCGCCGCCGAAGGGCGAATACGAATCGTGCCAGGAGTTGACCGCGCCGGTCGAGGTCAGCGTCGTACTGGTCATGAACAAGGTCGAGGCCGGGATGCCGAACCTGGACTCCTTGCCCTCCAGCGCGGCGTGGCCGTCGGCCAGGTTGATGCCGTGGTGGTGGACCTCGAAGAAGGTCGAGAAGATCAGCGAACCAAGCCAGATGATCGCCATGACCGACACGATGGTGTAGCCCTGCTTGTGCGAGCCGACCATCTTGCCGAAGGTGCGCGGCAGCGCGAAGCCGATGACCAGCAGCAGGTAGATCTCGATCAGGTTCGTGAACGCCGTGGGGTTCTCGAACGGGTGCGAGGAGTTGGCGTTGAAGATGCCGCCGCCGTTGGTGCCCAGGAGCTTGATGACCTCCTGGCTGGCGGTACCGCCGGTGTACAGGCTCTGGTTCCCGTTGATCGTGTGCACCACGGTCATGTGGTCGCCCAGCGACTGCACGGTCCCGCAGGCGACCAGGATCACCGCGAAGACGATGGAGAACGGCAGCATCAGCCGGATCAGGACCCGGGTGAGGTCCACCCAGAAGTTGCCCAGCCGGTCGGTGCGGTTGCGCGTGAAGCCGCGGATCAGGGTCGCGACCACGGCGATGCCGACGGAGGCCGACACGAAGTTCTGCACCGCCAGACCCGTCGCCTGCGCGACGTAGCCCAGCGTGTTCTCGCCGGAGTAGTTCTGCCAGTTGGTGTTGGTGACGAAGGAGGCGGCCGTGTTGTAGGCCAGGTCCGCGTTCACCTTCGGCATGCCCAGCGCCATCATCAGGTGGTGCTGCACCCGCAGGAGCGTGTAGAGCAGCAGCACGCCGACGGCGGAGATGGCGAACACCGAACGCAGGTACGTACCCCACGTCTGGTCCGCCTCGGGGTCCACGCCCATCGTCTTGTACAGGACCTTCTCAACACGAGAGTGCTTCTTCGTGGTGAGAATGTGCGCCATGTAGTCGCCCAATGGCCGGTAGGACACGGCCAGCAGGAGGACCAGGGCGGCGACTTGGAGCAGGCCGGCCCAGGTGTCCGACATCAGAACTTCTCCGGGAGGATCAGGGCCGCTATGAGATAGCCGACCAGCAGGACCGACACGATCAGGCCGATGATGTTCTCAGCGCTCAAGACGCTCGACCCCCTTGACGATCAGGGCCAGCAGGCCGAAGAAGGCGATCGTGATCCCGACGAAAATCACGTCGGCCATCAGGTGCTCCTTGGTTTCGAGGACGGGTTACGCAGATCAGTGAAGCCTTGAAGGTTCTGGCGGAGCCGCCCGCAAGCGTGATGCAAACGCGGCCTCCGGATATGCGCACACGGTCCAAACGTGCGGGTCGGTAGCCGCTCGATTACCATCCGTGAGATGCCTGTTCCCGACTTTCCGTGAGAGATCAGGTGAGTGCAAACCATGAGCGACATACCGGTGATCCGGCACGCCGACCTGATCCTTCGATCGGGGCGGATCCACACCCTGGACGCCGCCGACACGGTCGTGTCGTCAGTGGCCGTGACCGGCACCCGGATCGCCGTGGTGGGCGACGACCGGGAGACCGCGGCGCTGCTCGGGCCGGACACCGAGGTGCGGGATCTGGCCGGCCGCGTGGTCGTCCCCGGGCTGCACGACTCGCACCTGCACCTGGCCGACGCCGGTAACAGCTGGAACCCGCAGGTGCGCTGGGACGGCGTGCCCTCGCTGGCCGACGCGCTGCGCCTGCTCGCCGTACGCGCCGCCGGGGCCGCCCCCGGACAGTGGGTCCAGGTGGTCGGCGGCTGGTCCGCCGACCAGTTCGCCGAGCACCGCCTGCCGACCCTGGCCGAGATCGAGTCGGTGTCCGCCGACGTGCCGGTACTGGTGGTCTTCCTGGACACCGCGGCGTTCCTCAACCGGGCCGCGGTCCGGGCCCTGGGCTACACCAAGGGCACGCCGGACCCGCCCGGCAGCGAGATCCAGCGGGACGCGGCAGGCTACCCCACCGGACTGCTGCTCGCCCGCCCGAGCCCGGCGGTCCTGGCCCTGGCCCTGCTCGGGGCGCCACGGCTGGACCCGGACGAGCGGGTGAACTCCACACGCCGGTTCCTGCACGAGCTGAGCGCACTGGGGGTGACCGGCGCGATCGACGCCGGCGCGACCGGCTTCCCGGACTGCTACGCCGCCCTGCGGACGCTGCGGGCGCAGAACCGGCTGAACGTACGGACGGCACTGAACGTCATCGCGTCCCAGCCCGGCGAGGAACGCGACGAGCTGGCCGCGATGGTCGGCAGCCTGAACCTCGGCGGCGACGACCTGCTGTGGTTCAACGGCGTCGGCGAGGCGCCGGCCCTGAACGGCGTCGACTTCTCCAACTTCGCCCAGCCCCGCCCGGAACTCACCCCCGACCTGGGCCGCCAGCTGGAGCCGGTGGTACGACTGCTGGTCGAGCGGCGCTGGCCCTTCAGCTTCCACGCCACCTACGACGAGTCGATCAGCCGCTTCCTCGGCGTACTGGAGAAGGTGAACCGCGACATCCCATTCGACGGCCTCCGCTGGGCCGTGGAACACGCCGAGACCATCAAGCCGCAGACCATCGACCGGGTAGCGGCACTCGGCGGCGGCATCACGGTCCAACACCGAATGGCCTACCGCGGCGAACAATTCCTCAACCGCTACGGCCCCGACGCAGCCCGCCACGCACAGCCGGTGCTGGAGATGCTGACCCGCGGCGTCCCAGTCGGCGGCGGCACGGACGGCACATGGATGGCCTCGGCGAACCCCTGGGAGGCGCTGCACTGGTTCACCACCGGCACCACCCTCGGCGGCCTGGAGCTATGGCGCCCGGAGGACCGGCTGGACCGCACGCTGGCGCTGCGGCTGTTCACCGGCGGCAGCGCTTGGTTCACCGGGGAGCAGCGGCTGCGCGGGGCTTTGGAGCCGGGGATGCTTGCGGATCTGGCGGTGCTTTCGGGGGACTACTTCAGGGTGGCGGATGACGAGGTGGCGGGGTTGGGGTCGGTGTTGACTTTGGTTGGGGGGCGGGTTGTGTTTGAAGGGGGTTCTGGTTCTGGTTCTGGTTCTGGTTCTGGTTCTGGTTCTGGTTCTGGTTCTGGTTCTGGGAGTTCGTGAGTTGCCCGCGTTGCCTAGGTCGGGGGCGGGGCACCCTTGGTGGGGGC
>NZ_JAAFYZ010000012.1 GCF_018274385.1 Catenulispora pinistramenti
GGAACGGACCGCACCACCTCACAAACCGCAGCCGCTGAGACTCACCCGGCCACCCGAGGGAACCGCGCTAGTTTCCCTGAGGTTGCCGAGGCCCGCCGGAGGCCCGGCTCTTCATCACAGTTTTTGATCTTGATCTTGACCTTCAGCTCTTGATCTTGCCTGTGCTGTTGATCTTGCTTTTGATCTGGCTTGTGTCCTTGCTCTGACTTGCTGGAGTTGAAGAGGCCTGAGGTGGGGCGGGGTTGTGAACGCGAAAACCGGCAGCCGACAAGCAAACCCGCCGCCCCGAACCCCGAACCGGCACAACTATGACCGAAGGCCGTAAAAAGCTTTACAACCACAGCTCAACCGCAACCCGGCCCTCTACTGCATCCAGCCAGCAATCCAGCGAAACCGCCACGCCGACGACCTCCGCCCAGGCCAAATCATCACCAGACCAAATCATCACCAGGGCGACCGTTGCCTGATACGGCACTAGCCATCGGTTGTCGGCTTCTGGCTTGCCGACTACCGACTACCGACTACCGCCTCGCCAATTCGCTGCTCGCGACCGCCACCGGCCGTCAGCTCTTCAGCCAGTCGAGCAGTTCATTCGTGAAACGCATCGGCGCCTCCTCGTGCGGGAAGTGGCCGATGCCCTCCAGCAGCCGCCAGCGGTAGGCGGCGGTGACGTAGCGCCCCGAGCCCCGGGCGACGTGCGGTAGCAGGGCGTTGTCGAGCTCGCCCTGCATGTGCAGTACCGGAACCCGCACCTCGGTGCGCATCCGCTGCGCGAACCGCATCCCGTCCGGGCGGACCAGGGACCTGATGAGCCAGCGGTAGTACTCCAGCGAGGAGTGTGCGGCGCCGGGGACGAGCATTGCGTCGCGGTAGCGCTGCGCCACGTCCAGCTCCGGCCATCCGGTCGCGCCCCATTCCGCGAGCAGCTGCTCGACCAGCATGGCCGCGTCGCGGGTCAGGGCTTTCTCCGGGGCCCACGGTCGCTGGGCGGACCACATGAAACGGGCCGCGGAGATCTGCTTGGGGTCGCTCAGCAGGCTCTGGCGCAGTCGGCGCGGATGGGCCGAACCGGTGACCGCCAGGCGGTTCACGGCTGCCGGTCGGAAGACCGCCGCGGTCCAGCCGATGAAGGCGCCCCATTCGTGGCCGACGAGTGTGGCGTTGGACTGGCCGAGTGCCCGGATCACCCCGGTGACGTCCATGGTCAGGGTGAGTGGGTCGTAGCCGCGCGGGGTCTTGTCGCTGCCGCCGTAGCCGCGCAGGTCCATCGCCACGGCGCGGTAGCCGGCGTCGGCGACCGCTGGGAGCTGGTGCCGCCAGGACCACCAGAATTCCGGGAAGCCGTGCAGGAACAGCACCAGCGGGCCCTCGCCCATCTCGGCGACGTGGAACCGGGCGCCGTTCGCGGAGATGTCGCGGTGCGTCCACGGGCCGGCCAGGCGGATCGGATCGGAATCCTGCATGGGTTCAGCCTCCCACGTGGCGCACGCTCTAGGTTGCCTCCTCCGCCGGTGCGTACGGGTGGCCGGTGGGCACGGCAGGCCGGGATCGGCGGCGGGTCGGGCGGAAATCGGCTCGCTCAGACGGGGCGGTGATGTTGCCATGGAGTATGAGCACAAACGCTGCGGCCTACCCGGTTCGTCCCATCACCAAGGGCGAGACCGAGGACTTCTACGCGCAACTCAACTTCGCCTTCCATGAGGAACCGCCGGAGGAAATGCAGGATCTGTGGCTGCGCCTGGTGTCCCGGGAGCGGACGGTCGCCGCGTTCGACGGCGACGAACTGATCGGCACCGGGGGCGACATCCCCTTCGAGCTGACGGTGCCCGGCGGGGTCACGGTGCCGACGGCCGGCGTCACGATGATCACCGTGAAGGCCACCCACCGCCGGCGCGGCATCCTGACCGGGATGATGCGGCACCAGATGACCGGCTGGCACGAGCGCGGCGACGCGGCGGTCGCGACCCTGTTCTCCTCCGAGCCCGCGATCTACGGCCGTTTCGGCTATGGGGTGGGCACGCATGCGCTCGCGCTCACCATCCCGCGGGGCGGTGAAGGGCTGTCGGCGGTGCCCGGCAGCGACGGGTTCCAGATGCGGATGGTGGATCCGCGCAAGGCGTACGACCGCTGTCAGGCGGTGTTCGACGCGGTCCGGCTGGGCCGTCCGGGCATGGTCGCCCGCATCGGCAAGGGCTGGGGCGACGTGGCGACGCTCGACAACGAGTTCACCCGGGACGACGCCGGCCCGCTGCGCTGCGTGGTCGCCGAGGACGCCGCGGGCCAGGTGGCCGGCTACGCCCGGTACCAGGTCGAGGCCGACTTCGACAATCCGGCGCGGCCCGACGGCAAGGTGCAGGTCCGGGAGGTCCACGGCCGCGACCTCGCCTCCTACATCGCCGTGTGGCGCTTCCTGACCGACATCGACCTGACCCTCGAGGTCCACGCCGAGGTGCCGACCGACGACCCGCTGATGTTCCTGCTCGCCGACCCCCGGCAGTCGGTGCCCCGGGTGGAGGACGTGCTGTATGTGCGGCTCGTGGATGTGGACCGGGCACTCGCCGGGCGGCGTTACGCGGCGCCGGTGGATGTGGTGTTCGAGCTCGCGGACCCGTTCTGCCCGTGGAACACCGGCCGGTGGCGGCTGAGCGGCGACGCCGACGGCGCGGTGTGCACGCCGACCACGGACCCGGCCGATCTGGTGCTGGGGCCGCGCGAACTCGGCACGGCCTACCTCGGTGGCCTCTCGCTCAGCGCGCTGGGCCGGGCCGGGCGGGTCGAGGAACTGCGGCCGGGCGCGCTGGCGGCGGCGTCGCGGGGATTTGTGAGCGAGGTCGCGCCGTTCGCGCCCTTCGAATTCTGATCGGTATGTTGGCGGCCATGAGCGACATTACCGAGAAGGATGCTGTGTCTGAACGGCCTTACGGCGGGGGCGGCGTACTCCTGCGGCGGCACCCGGCATCGGGCAACGGCGTGGTCGCGGAGATCGTGCTGAACCGGGTCGGGGCGATGAACGCGATCTCCACCGGGATGGCCGCGGCGATCCGGGACGTCGCGCCGGAGCTGGCCGAGGACCCGACGGTCCGCGCGGTGGTGGTGTCCTCGGCACCGCCCGCGGTCGAGGGGAAGAACCACGCGTTCTGCGTCGGCGTGGACCTGAAGGAACGCAACGAGATGAGCGACGCCGAACTGGTCGCCACCCGCCCGGCGTTCCGCCGCACCTGGGGCGCCTTCGGCTCGCTCCCGATGCCGGTCATCGCCGCGGTCTCCGGCTACGCCCTGGGCGGCGGCTGCGAGCTGGCCCTGGGCTGCGACCTCATCGTGGCCGACGACGGCGCGGTCTTCGGCCTGCCCGAGGTCTCGGTCGGCGTGATCCCCGGCGGCGGCGGCACCCAGACCCTGGTCCGCCGGGTCGGCATGAACCGCGCCGCCGACCTGATCTTCACCGCCCGCCGGATCGACGCCGACGAGGCCGACCGCTTCGGCATGGTCGACCGGCGGGTGCCGGGCACGTCGACGGCGCGCGCGGCGGCTCTGGAGCTGGCGCAGCAGATCGCGAAGAACTCGCCGATCGGCGTGCGGAACGCCAAGCACGCGCTGAAGACCGGCGCCGACCTGCCGCTGGCCGCCGGGTTGGATGTGGAGGACGGCGCGTGGCGGGCCACGGCGTTCTCGGCGGACCGGGCCGAGGGCGTGCGGGCGTTCGTGGAGAAGCGTTCTCCGGTCTGGCCGTAGCGAGCGGTGAAGGTATGCGGGTGTCTGGCTGAGTTGTCCAGATTGTCAGGCCGAGTTATACCGATTGTTCGGCTGCGTTATACAGATCACGGGTCCCGCGGCGGCTCAGGGTTAGTCGCGGGGCCCGGCGCTTGCTAGCGTCTTGGGTGACGGCGGTTCGCGCCGTCCACATCGTGTGCAGCGAAGCCGGTGGGAATCCGGCGCTGTCCCGCAACTGTGAGCTCCCCGGCGGGGAGCAAGCCAGGTCGCCTCACGCGCTGTGCCAACGTTCGGCCCTCGCGGTTCGGGGCGGTCCGGCTGTGCGCAACCACGGTCACCTGGGCCGACGCGTGCCGTGCGGGTCGCGGATCAGCCGGAGGAGCTGACCTCGTGCACTCTCGTCCGCACGCCCTGACCCGGCGGATAGCCGTCGGTGTCGTCGCGGCCTCGGCGCTGTTGGCCGCCGGCTGTTCGTCCTCGAAGTCGACGCCGGCCGGGTCCGGGTCCTCGACCATCCCGGCCACGTCCACCAGTGCCGGCGCCGCGGTGTTCCCGACCACCATCACCGCCAAGAACGGCCCGGTGAAGCTGGCGGCCGAGCCCAAGAAGATCGTGTCGTTGTCGCCCTCGGCCACCGAGGACCTGTTCCAGATCGGCGCCGGCTCCCAGGTGATCGCCGTCGACGACCAGTCGAACTACCCCGCCAACGCGCCGAAGACGACCCTGTCCGGCTACAAGCCGAACGCCGAGGCGATCGCCAAGTACAACCCGGACCTGGTCGTGGTCGCCGACGACAGCTCGCAGATCGTGGAGCAGCTGGGCAAGCTGAACGTGCCGGTCCTGTGGTTCGACGCCGCGAACAACCTCGACGACGCCTACAACCAGATCACCGAACTCGGCGCCGCCACCGGCCACGCGACCCAGGCCGCGACCGAGGTCGGCACCATGAAGCAGCAGATCAACGCGGCGATCGCCGGCGCCAAGAAGCCGGCCAGTCCGCTCAAGTACTACTACGAGGTCGGCACCCCGGGGAACTACAGCGCCACCTCCAAGACCTTCATCGGCTCGATCTTCGCCCAGTTCGGCCTCACCGACATCGCCGACCCGGCGGATAAGACCGGCGGCGGCTACCCGCAGCTGTCCGACGAGTACCTGGTCACCTCGGCCCCGGACCTGATCTTCCTGGCCGACACCAAGTGCTGCCAGCAGACGGCGGCCACCGTCGCCGCCCGCCCCGGCTGGTCGGCGATCCCCGCGGTCAAGAACGCGGCCAAGGGCACCGTGGTCGGCCTCGACGACGACATCGCCTCCCGCTGGGGCCCCCGCCTGGTGCAGCTGGTGCAGCAGATCTCGAAGGCCGTGAACCAGGCCCAGGGCTGAGCCACGACGATGGGGCGCGGAGCGGACTCGGAGACGACGCCGGGCGTGGGCGGCACCGATGCCGCGCGCCCGGGCGCCGGTCCGCTGGCGATGGCAGGTGCGGGTGAAGACGGCCTTGCCGAGATGAACGCTTCGGTGCCGAGCCCGACAGGTGCCCTGGCTGTTGATCACTCGGCGACCGATGACCTGGTGCCGGAATCGGCTGGCATCGGCGAGTCGAACAGCGATCTGTCTGCGAGTCCTGATCGTTCAGCGATCGATGGCCGGGCGACCACCATCACCAGCGCCACCTCCGCTCCACACCGTTCCCGTCGCCCGGCCCGCCCCACCATCGCGCTCTTGGCGGCGACCGCAGTCCTCCTGCTCGCGGTCCTCGTCTCCAGCCTCGGCGGCGCCGCGGGTCTGCCGGTGCTCGGCACCACCGAGGCGTTGCTCGACAAGCTCCCCTTCGTCGACATCCACACCGGGCTCGGGCCGGTGCAGCTGAGTGTGCTCAACGAGATCCGGCTGCCGCGCGTGTTGTTGGCGACGTTGGTCGGTGCGCTGCTCGCGCAGGCCGGGGCCGCGTATCAGGGCGTGTTCCGCAATCCGCTGTCCGATTCCGGGACCATCGGTGCGTCGGCCGGTGCCGGTATGGCCGCGACGCTCGTCATCGTCTACGGCGGCGGGCCCGAGCACACCGTGGCGGGCATCGGTGCGGTGCCGCTGGCTGCCTTCGTGGGGGCGCTCGGCGGAGTGCTGGCCAGCTACGTGCTCGGCACGCTCGTGGGGCGCGGGGGCACTGCCTCGCTGATCCTCGCCGGCGTCGCGGTCAGTTCGTTCGTGGGGGCGGTGCAGACCTTCGTCATGCAGCGCAGCACCGCGGATGTGCGGCAGGTGTACTCGTGGCTGTTCGGGAGCTTCGCCGCGTCCGACTGGTCCCTGGTGCGGCTGGCCCTGCCCTACGCTGTCATCAGCGTCCTGATCGTCAGTGTGCACGCCAGGCACCTGGACGTTCTGGCCCTCGGCGACGACGAGGCGGCCACGCTCGGCCTGCACCCGGTGCGCACGCGGCTGATCGTCCTGGCCGCCGCCTCGCTGGCCACCGCCACGGCCGTCGCGGTGAGCGGCATCATCGGCTTCGTCGGCCTGGTGGTGCCGCACGTCGTGCGGCGCGTCGCGGGCCCGGGCCACCGGCTGCTGCTGCCGATGAGCCTGCTGGTGGGCGGGGCGTTCCTGGTGCTGGCCGACCTGCTGGCCCGCACCGTGCTGGCCCCGGCCGAGCTGCCGATCGGCGTGGTCACCTCGTTCGTCGGCGCGCCGTTCTTCCTGGTCATCCTGCGCGCGACCCGGGAGCGCGACCGGTGAGCGCGGTCAAGGCCGCCGGGGTGCGGGTGACGCTGGACCGCAAGTCGATCCTGCGCGGCGTGGACCTCGCCGTGGCCTCCGGTTCGTGGCACGCGGTCCTCGGCCCGAACGGCGCGGGGAAGTCCACGCTGCTCAAGGCGATCGTGGGGATCCTGCCCTACCAAGGCGAGATCCAGGTCGGCGGCGAGGCGGTCGCGAAGCTGGCGGCGAAGGCCCGGGCCCGGTTGATCGCCTACGTCCCGCAGCAGCCGCAGCTCCCCGCAGACATGACCGTCGCCGAGTACGTCCTGCTCGGCCGCACCCCGCACCTGGGCTACCTCGGCGTCGAGTCCCGCACGGACCGTGCGGTCGCGGACGGCGCGCTGGAGCGCCTGGACCTCGCCGGATTCGCCGGCCGCCGGCTCGGCGCGATGTCCGGCGGCGAACGCCAGCGCGTGGTCCTGGCCCGGGCCCTGGCTCAGCAGGCCGGGGTGCTGTTGCTGGACGAGCCGACCACCGCGCTGGACCTCGGACACCAGCAACAGGTCCTGGATCTGGTCGACGAACTCCGTTCCACCGAGGGCCTGACCGTCATCAGTACCCTGCATGATCTCAGCCTCGCCGCGCAGTACGCGGATGACCTCACCCTGCTGGTCGACGGTGCGGTCGTCGCCCACGGCACGGCCCGCGAAGTCCTTACCGAGCAACGGATCGCCGAGCACTACGGAGCTCGCGTGCGAGTCTTCGACGACGGCGCGGGACGCCCCGTCATCCACCTGGTCCGCGACCGCCGACCCGGCTAAGGCGAATAAGAAACCTGAGGCACGTCATAGCAGTTCGTGTCCATATCGGGCACCCGGGTCACCCAACCGCCCTGCCCGCCGTTCGCAGAGTCCTGCCATTGCGCGACGTCGAAGCACGCGTGCGTCGTCCCGGTCGGTGCCTTCACGTCGAACTGCGCCGGCGTGATGATCCCGTGCGCGTCATAAGGCTTCCCGGAGTTCATGAACTTCTCGACGCACACCCGCGTCACATCCGCCCCGCACGAAGCCACCGCGTCGGTGAGCCACTGCGCCGAGGCCCAGCCGTCGATCTCCCACTCCGACAGCTTCCCCTGCCGATCCGGGAAGTACTTCGCCATCGCATCCCGGAACGCCTTCACCGCCGGGTTCGACGTGTCCTCGTAGTTGGCGTCGGAGGAGTTCGCGTACAACAGGTTCCGGCACTTCGGCGCGTCCTTGTACGTCGTGGCGACCGTGGCGTCCCAACTCTGCACGGTCGTGAACTTCGCCTTGATCGGCACCCCGGCGTCCTCGATCGCCTTGCACAGCCGGGCGTTCCCGTCGGTGTCGATGGTGTCGAAGACGACGTCCACACCCTTGTTCTTCATGTCCAGGGCCGCGGAGTCGAAGTCGGCCAACGCGATGTCCAGCTGCTCCGGGACGACCGTGAACCCCTCCTTGCGCAACGCCTCGGCCTCATAGGAGGCGTACCGTGCCGAGTCGGCCTGGTTGTACGAAACGAGCCCGGCGACGTGCGCGCCCAACACGGTCTTCGCATAGTGCTCGGCCTCAGTGGACGAATACAGCTTCCCCTGCCAGCCGATGGTCTTGCCGTCACGCGGATAGTCGCTGCCGTAGATCGAGTACAGGTGCGGGTACTGGTCGTACGCGTTGCTGATCGGCTCGCCGCCGATGTCCGGCACGTCCTTGGCCGAGACGTAGGACGCACCGTCGTACTGGAAGATCGAGTTCCCGGCGAACGCGAACACCTTGTCCTGGTCGATCAGCGTGTGCGCGCAGGACACGTCGGTCCCGCCGACCCCCTGGTCGTCACAGGTGACGAAGCTGATCTGCCGGCCGTTGATCCCGCCGGCCGCGTTCAGCGCCTTGAAGAACGCCTGCGCCCCGTACATCGGGCCGGAGAAGGTGTCCGGGCCGAGCAGCGAGTCCACCGAATCGATCATCCCGATCTTGATCGAGGTCGGGGTGACGCCGATATCGCCGGCCGCGTTCGCCGAGGCGGCAGCGGTCGAGCCCGTGCCCGGTGCCGCGGGGTTCTGGGAAGTGAACGCCGAATCCGGCAACCGCGTGCCGCACGCCGCGGTTCCGAGCAGCGTCAGACCCGCTCCGAGCACGAAGATCCGCCGCATCGGTCCTCCCGCGAGGTGGTACCGGACTGCCGAACCGCGTGTATCAGGACTCGATATCCCTACCGGGCCCGCGAAAAGCCTAGCTCGCCTCAGGGATCCACGCTCGTGGTCCCGGCACTGGTCCCGCTGCTGTCCACGCCGCCGCTCCCGGTCGACACCGAGGCCGCCGGCGGGGGCTGGCCGCCGCTGCCGCCGCCGCCCGGGAGCACCACGGTGCCGCTGGAGTGCGCGACCGCCGCGATCCCGGCGACCATGCCGAAGCCCGCGACGCACAGCGCCCCGGCCGCCAGGCCGGTGCGCACCCGCTGCCGGTGCCGGATGCGACCGCCGAGGACCTCCACGGTCGCGATCACATCGTCCACGTCCGGCAGCCCGGGTTCCCCGGCGGCGAAGGCGGTCCCGATCAGACCGCGCATCGCGTCCTCGCCCGCGGACGCGTCCACCGCGTTCATCCGTGTCCTCCCTTCGCCGACTCCGTGCCCATCGCTCAGACCGCCTGGTGTACAGACGAGTCGAGAAGTCCTTTGAGTTTCGCCAACGCCCGCGCGGTGTCCGACTTCACAGTGTTGGCCTTCATCCCGAGTGCCTCGGCCGTCGCCTCGACGCTCATATCGTCCCAGAACCGCAGCGCCACGACCGCCCTTTGCCGCGGCGAGAGCTGCTTGAGCGCCGCCATCAGCGCCAGCCGGGTCTCGATCTCCGGTTCCTCGGTGCCGGAGTCGGGTATCTCGGCGATGGCGACCTCGTGGTTGCGGCGCTTGCGTGACTCGTCGATGTAGGTGCGCACCAGGACCTGGCGCGCGTAGGAGTCGACGGCCTCCACCGCGCGGACCCGGGACCAGGCCACGAACAGCTTGGCGAGGGTCTGCTGCGTCAGGTCCTGTGCCTGGTGCCAGTCGCCGCACAGCAGATAGGCGGTTCGCCGCAGGGCACCCTGGCGGGCGCTGACGAACTCACGGAAGTCGTCTGTTCCCGACCGCATCCTTAATCAGTGGCCTTCACAAATGTCGGCGGCGTGCTGGGACTGCTCAGTGCCTGGACTGCTCAGGTGGTGCTGCGTCGTGCCGGTGGCGCTGATCAGACAGAAGCGAGTGCTCGGCGGCGGGTCGGTCAGTTGCCCACGAGCGAGGCGGTCAGCAGGCCGAGCACCGCCGTGGCGGCGTCGGCCGCCGGGCCGGTGTCCGGACCGGTTTCCAAGTCGTAATACCCGGCGTCGTCCTTGGCATACCCGCGAGTGTAGGTGAGCACGACATACCGGCCGCGGCGCTGTGCCACGACGGCGATCGTGGTCCCGCTGCCGGTGTCCGTATAGACGAAGACACCCTGCGAGTTGTCCCAGGACGGCGCGACCTCGCCGATGCCGCCGCCGACGATCGGCTTCTTGTCAGCGGGCCCGCCGCAGTTCGCCGCGCTCGGGTCGATCGTCCCCATGGCGTTCACGGCGGTCTGGGCGGCGTCCGCGCTCTGATAGGCGATCGCGGTGCTGACCACCCAGTGCGCGGGGTTGCCGTCGCCGGCCGGAGTGGAGTTCGAGCCGGACGGACTCGACGTCGAGGACGAGCCCTTGTGGCTGGAGCTGTGGCCGGTCGCGGGGGCCGAAGGCGTCGACGGTGCCGTCGGCGTCCCGGCCGCGCCGCCGGTCAGCTGGTCGGCCCGGAAGTAGCTGGTGACCGGCTGCAGCGTGGTCTGCTTGGTGTCGATGATGTTCTTCGTGCAGGCCCACGCCTGCTTGAGCAGCAGCTTCGACGGGTCGGCGCCGGTCCACGCCGACCAGCTGCTGTCGGTGGCGAACGAGCTGTCCAGCTCCTGCGAGGTGAGCTGCAGAGAGTTCAGGACCTGGACGTCGTTCTCGTTGGCATTGGCGTTGGCGTCCGCCTGGGACTGCGACGCCGCCGCGTTCGCCGCCGCGGACCCGCTTCCCGAGGAGGAACCGGAGCACGCTGTCATCGAGACCGCGGCCATTATCGAGGCCGCGCCCGCGGCGGCGCAGCGCGAAAACCGCCGAGATATCCGCATGTCCGCGGTGCCTCCCCAGACGAGTACTGATGTTCCAACTGATGTTCCAGCTGCTCAAGTTCTCGGCACTCTACACTGCGGACTTTTCCCTTGAAGAGACGTTCCAGGGCAGGTCTACAACACTGTGACCTCAAGGTCACCGGCGGCATACGCGCGGCGCACTTCCTTCTTGTCGAACTTACCCACCGAGGTCTTCGGAACCGCCTGGAGAAAGGTCCAACGCTCGGGAAGCTGCCATTTCGGGATCAGTCCCGACAGATACTCGCGAAGTTCGACCGGCGTCGCCTCGGCGCCCTCGCGCAGCACCACCGCGGCCAATGGGCGTTCCTGCCAGCGCGGGTCCGGGACGCCGACCACGGTCGCCTCGGCGACGGCCGGGTGCGCCATCAGGTGGTTCTCCAGCTCCACCGAGGAGATCCACTCGCCGCCGGACTTGATGACGTCCTTCTCCCGGTCGGTCAGCGTCAGGTAGCCGTCCGGGGTGATGGTGCCGACGTCGCCGGTGCGCAGCCAGCCGTCGTGGAACCGCTCGGGGTCCTCGTCCCGGTAGTACGCGCCGGTGATCCAGGGCCCGCGGACCTCCAGCTCGCCGACCGCCTCGCCGTCGTTGGGCACGATGGCGCCGTCCGGGCCGGCCAGCCGGGCCTGCACCCCGGCCGGGAAGCGGCCCTGACTCACGCGGTAGGACCAGGCCCGCTCGCCCTCGGCGCCGGCCGGCGGCTGCGAGACGCTGCCCAGCGGCGAGGTCTCGGTCATCCCCCAGGCGTGGATGATGCGCATGTCGTAGCGCTCTTCGAAGGCGCTCATCAGGGCCGGCGGCACCGCCGAGCCGCCGACCACCGCGCGCTTGAGCGTCGGGATCTTCTCGCCGGTGGCGTCCAGGTGGTTCAGCAGGTCGCTCCAGATCGTCGGCACCGCGCCGGCGAAGTCCGCCCCGGAGTCGTGGATCGCCCGCACCAGCGCCGGGGCCTGCATGAACCGGTCCGGCATGACCAGGCTCGCGCCGCTCATCAGCGCCGCGTAGGGGATGCCCCAGGCCATCGCGTGGAACATCGGGACGATGGTCAGGACCCGGTTGGCCTCGTTCAGCTGGAACGACTGCGGCATCGTGACCTGCATCGAGTGCAGGTAGATCGAGCGGTGGCTGTAGACGACGCCCTTGGGGTTGCCGGTGGTGCCGGAGGTGTAGCACATCGCGGCGGCGTCGGTCTCGGCGAAGTCCGGCCAGTCATAGCTCGTGGGTTTCCCGGCCAGGAGTTCCTCGTAGTGGTGGATCCGCTTACCGGCTTGTTCCAGCGGCGCGGTGTCCCCGGCGCCGACCACCACCACGTGCTCGACCGTCTCGAACCCCGGCAGCACCCGGGCCAGCAGCGGGATCAGGCTGCCGTCGACCAGCACCACCTTGTCCTCGGCGTGGTTGGCGATGTACGTGATCTGATCCGGGTACAAGCGGATGTTCAATGTGTGGAGCACGGCGCCCATCGACGGGACGGCGAAGTATGTCTCCAGGTGCTCCTGGTTGTTCCACATGAACGTGGCCACCCGCTGGTCGCCGCGGATCCCCAGATCGTCGTGCAGCGCGTGCGCGAGCTGCGCGGTCCGGGCGCCGACCTCGGCGAACGTGCCGGTGCGCAGCCCGTCGGCGGTGACGGTGTGCACCTTGGAGCCGGAGTAGGCGGTCGAGGCGAACCTTAGGAGCGTCGCGATGCCTAGCGGGGTCTCCTGCATGGTCGAGCGCATCGCTGGCCTCCAGAGGGATTGAGGTTACCGGGCGGTACCCCGTCAGTCTGCATCGACCTTGGCGGATTTCGGAAGAGGTTCTCCGGCAGGCGGGCGAAGCGGGGCCGGGATGGCGACCCGGGCGTCGCGCAACGCCCCGTCTGTTCGGAGCTTGGCAAGGGCGCGTGAAGCCGTTGACTTCACGGTGCCGACTGAGATCCCCATTACCGCGGCCGTCTCGGCTTCCGACAGATCCTCGTAATAGCGCAGCACCACCACCGCGCGCTGGCGGCGCGGCAGCTGGGCGAGCGAATTCCAGACCGTGGAGCGCAGTTCGATCTCCGCCGGGCCGGTGTCCTCCCAGACCTGCTCGGGGAGCTGGTCGGTGGGGTATTCCTCGACCCGGCGCTTGCGCCACCAGGAGGTCTGGGTGTTCACCAGAACGCGGCGGACGTATCCGTCGAGCGCGCCTTTGTCCTGGATGCGGTTCCACGACAGGTAGGTCTTGGCCAGCGCGGTCTGCAGCAGATCCTCGGCGTCGGCGCGGTTCCCGGTCAGGAGATAGGCGATCCGCAGCAGGGCCCCGGAGCGTTCCGTGACATAGCGAGAGAACTCCTGGTCTCTGTCCGCCGTCACGCCCCAACGTTATGCCGAGGAGACGCCGGGATGACAATCGAGGGTTGTCCCGACCGGTGTGGATCTGGAAGTTGTGGGCAGCACACAGAAATCACGGCTTGTTCTTAGTAGATGCCCTACCGCTGGGCTCCAGTATTGAGTACCGTTTGCGCAACGATCCCACCACATCAGTGGACATTGATCACGTACAGCACAGCGGACACAGCGGCATCAAGGGCCGCCTCATTTCCGAGCTTTTCGAGCCGAGGCGGGCGATACAGGGTGAATAAGAGCAGGGTTCCGGATTCGCACTCCGGAGAACGGTCAGGCAGCCGATGAGCGTCGCGTACGGCGAGCAGCAGAGGAACAGCTCGGCTCTTGGCGCGGCCGGGGCCGGTGGACCGCGGGAGCTGGAGCGCCAGTACCACGTCGTGCTGCAGGACTCCCTGGGCGTCCCGGCTCTCGGCTTCCGCGAAGGCACCTGGTTCCGCCTGACCGTGACCGGTCCGCAGCCGCTGCAACTGCGCGGTGCGATCCGGACCTGCCCGCACGCCGCCGGGTCGATCGTGCAGATCGCCTGCTGGTGGATGCGGGAGAACCCGATGCAGCCGCGGTCCCTGGACCTGGCCACCGAGCTGGCGCTGACGGTCGGCGAACTGGTGCGGGTGTGCCCGGCCGACGGCCTCGGGACCACCTCGATGGACCTGCTGCCGATGGCGATGGCCGCGGTGGCGCAGAGCGGTCCGCCGGTGCCCTCGGCCCCGGCGCTGCCGAGCGGATCGAGCGGGTACTCGGCGTCCGGTTCGGGATTCGGGTCCACGCCGGCACTGGGTTCGTCCTCGTCCTCGTCGGCGTCGAGCGACGCCTTCGGCACCAGCCCGGCGTTCGGCTCGCAGAGCGCGCTCAGCAGCTCCGGGTCCTACAGCACCGGCAGCGAGAACCTGTACGGCAGCGGATCGAGCGCGGCGTCCGGCTACGGCTCGACGAGCGGGTACGGCCAGACGGCCGGCGGCTACGGCTCGACCAGTGGCTACGATTCCGCGAACGGTTCGAGCGCCACGTCCACCGGCAGTTACAGCACGCCCAGCACCTACGGCTCCTCGTCGACTGATGCCTACGGCTCTTCGACCAGCGCGTACAGCTCCGGCACGACCGGCTATGACACGACCGGCTATGGCACGACCGGCTACGGCTCGTCCACGAGTTCGCCGACCGGCTACGACTCCACTTCGAGTTCGGCGGGCGGCTACGGCTCCGGTACGTACGCGACTGTTTCGGATCCGTTGAGCCAGCCTTCTTACGCGACGTCCGCGGACCCGCTGGGTCAGAGTTCGTACTCGTCCGCGGACCCGCTGGGTCAGACCTCGTATTCGGAGCCCAATCCTTACGCCAACTCCCCGGACCCACTGGGACAGGGCTCTTACTCGACCGGCTCCTACGCCGCCGGCAGCGCCTACGACGCGGCTCAGACCTCGTACTTGCCCGCCGCGACCGGCGCGAGCCCGGCCGACAGCGGGTGGTTCGAGTCCGCGGACGGGACCGGGACCGGCGGGTTCCCCGCGGTGCCGCCCGCCCCGGTCATGGGCCGTCCGGCGCCGAGCGCGCCGCGGCCCGCGCCGCCCGCTCCGGTCTCGGGTCAGAAGCCTTACTCGGGTGCCGGTTCCGGCTCGGGTTCGGCACGCGGCTACAACGGCGGTGCGACACAGCAGGCCGCGTTGCCGCCGGCCAACCGCGGCCGCGAGGGCAATCCCCGGGAGAAGCCGGGCGGCGCCGACTGGGAGCCGCGTGCCGCGGCACCGCGTCGGCCCGCCGCCGGCACCTCGCACCAGCCGCGCCCGCAGCAGCAGGCGGCCGCTCCGCGCCCGGTTCCGGGCGGCGCCGGCGGTGGCCAACAGCAGCAGCCGCGTCCCCGTCCCCAGCAGCCCCGCGACGGCTACGGCCGGCCCGCCGAGCCGCAGGATCCGGGCCGCTCCAGCGACCGCAACGGCGTCCCGCCGCGTCGCCCCGCTCCCAACGCGCAGCCGCGCGGGACGATGGGGCGCCGGCCTGCGAGCCGGCCCGGTCGGCCCTCGGAGCGGTAAGCACGATCATCTGACGTCCAGCGGGCCGCCGAACCGAACGGCAGCCCGTCGGCGGCGGCCCGGCGCAGACCCGGCGCTGGTCCAGCGCCGATCCAATGCCGCGTCCGACCCCGCGTCCGGGGTCAGCCCAATGCCGCGACCGGCGCGTCCAGCACGTTCAGGTCGATGTTCAGCCGCTTCCCGCCGTAGGTCTCGTTGTGGCCGCCCTGGTACTGCTTGATCCGGCGCGGCCCGGGCCAGTACTTGTCGTTGAGCGTCGGGTCGCCGAACAACCGCGGCACCTTGTCCCAGTGCGCGTACCACGCCACGTCCGCGCGATAGGCCGCCCCGCTGTCGTACACCAGCGCCATGTCCGCGATCGCCCCCTGGGAACTGCTGTAGATCCCTGAGACGAACCCGCGGGCGTGCAACTGGTCGGTCCACGCGCTCAGGAACGCCTGGACGTCCTGGGTGCAGCCGGCGTCGTTGCGCGGGTAGTACTCCATGTCGAAGTAGATCGGGCTGCCCGGGGCGATGCCGAAGTGGGCCGCGCGGTTCGCCGCGTCGTTCGCCGCCTCCTGCCCCTGCGTCCAGCGCCGGCTGCGGGCGATCAGCGCCGGGTGGCCGCCGCCGGGGTCCTTCCAGCACGGCGCCTGCAGGCCGACGTAGATCGGGAAGAACTTCCAGCCCTGTTTCGCCACCGTCTGGAGCCAGCTCGGAGTGAGGTTGCCGTCCGGGCAGGCGCGGTCGATGCCGCCGATGTAGATGCCGACCGCGTGGTACGGCGAGGCGCCGGCCCAGGCCTTCATGGCGTCCGTGGACGGGGCCGCGCAGGTGTCGAAGCCCAGCCCGTCGTACATCGCGGCGGCCTTGATCGCCCGGTCGGGGATGCGGGAGCGGGTCCGGGGCGCGGTCTCGGGCTGCTCGTCGGCGTAGTCGGCGGGGCTCTTGTAGCTCCGGGTCCGGGTCACCTTGCCGTCCGAGGCGATCCGCACGGTGTCCGTGCGGCCGACGGCGGCGGCCGGGCAGTTCTGGTCCGACCCCGGATCGCCGAGGTACACCGCGTGCCGGTCATACCGGATACAGGTATGCGGCTCGGCCGCCAGATCGTGGACCGGCCAGCTCACCGGGACCTCGACCGTGCTCCCCGCGAAGCTCACCGTCTTGACCCCGGACAGCGGCCCGACCGCGGCGTAGGCCGCATCACCGCAGCTCAGGGTCAGGACGGCGGTCAGGGCGGCGAGACGGAACAGACGCATGACGACCCGCCTACCCGCTGTTACGCAAACGATCACCCAAGGCGACCCCGGCGGCCCAATCGTCGGATCAGCTGACCGGCCGCTGGCGAAATACCCCTAGGGGGTATAGTGTTACCGACGATGAGAGACTGAAGCCCGTCTGTGAAGCGGAGGCAGCGATGGCGGAGACCACCTTGGAGGTGCCGGCCGAGTCCGGCCCCCTCAACGATGTCGAGTTGGCCATCGGCGGCATGACCTGCGCGTCCTGCGCCTCACGGATCGAACGCAAGTTGAACAAGCTGGACGGCGTCAGCGCTACCGTGAACTACGCCACCGAGAAGGCCAAGGTCAGCTTCCCGGCCGACTACCAGCCCGCGGACCTGGTCGCCGTGGTCGAGGCGGCCGGCTACACCGCCGCGCTGCCCGAGCCGCCGGCGCCCGCCGGGCCGGTCGCCGAGGACGGCGAGCCCGCCAAGAGCGTCGCCGAGCTGCAGGACGAGCGCCGGGCCGACGCGCTGCGGCAGCGCCTGACCACCGCGGTCGTGTTGTCCGTGCCGGTGGTGCTGATGGCGATGATCCCGGCCCTGCAGTTCCGGAACTGGCAGTGGGCCTCGCTGACGCTGTCCGCCCCGGTGGTCACCTACGCCGCCTGGCCGTTCCACAAGGCCGCGTGGACCAATCTGCGGCACCGCGCGGCGACCATGGACACCCTGGTGTCGGTCGGCGTCTCAGCGGCCTTCCTCTGGTCGCTGTGGGCACTGTTCTTCGGCGACGCCGGGATGCCGGGGATGAAGCACGGCTTCGACTTCGCCGTCTCCCGCACCGACGGCTCCGGGTCGATCTACCTGGAGGCGGCCTCGGGCGTGACCGCGTTCATCCTGGCCGGGCGGTACTTCGAGCACAAGGCGAAGCGGCGCTCCGGCGCGGCTCTGCGGGCCCTGATGACGCTGGGCGCGAAGGACGTCGCGGTGCTGCGCGACGGCGTCGAGGTGCGGATCCCGATCGGCGGCCTGGCCGTCGGGGACCGGTTCGTGGTGCGGCCCGCGGAGTTGGTGGCCACCGACGGGGTGGTCGAGGAGGGCCGCTCGGCGGTCGACGCCTCGATGCTCACCGGTGAGTCGGTCCCGGTGGACGTCGCCCCCGGTGACGCCGTCACCGGCGCGACCGTGAACACCGCCGGCCGGCTGGTGGTGCGGGCCACCCGGGTCGGCGCCGACACCCAGCTGTCCCGGATGGCCAAGCTGGTCGAGGAGGCGCAGAACGGCAAGGCCGCGGCCCAGCGGCTGGCGGACAAGATCTCCGCGGTCTTCGTCCCGACGGTCATCCTGCTGTCCCTGGCCACCCTCGCCTTCTGGCTGCTGCTCGGTTCCGGCGGCGTCGCGACCGCGTTCGCCGCCGCGGTCAGCGTCCTGATCATCGCCTGCCCCTGCGCCCTGGGCCTGGCCACCCCGACCGCGCTGATGGTCGGCACCGGCCGCGGTGCGCAGCTCGGCGTCCTGATCAAGGGCCCGGAGGTGCTGGAGAACACCCGCAAGGTGGACACCATCGTGCTGGACAAGACCGGCACCGTCACCACCGGCGCCATGGCGCTGGTCGGCGTGGCGGTCGCCGAGGGCGAGTCCGAGTCCGAGGCGCTGCGGCTGGCCGGGGCGCTGGAGCACGCCAGCGAGCACCCGATCGCCAAGGCGGTCGCGGCCGCCGCGGCCGAGCGGACCGGCGCGCTGCCCGAGGTCGAGGGCTTCGAGAACGTCGAGGGCCTGGGCGTGCAGGGCGTGGTGGACGGGCACGCGGTGGTCGTCGGCCGGGAGAAGCTGCTCGCCGAGTGGGCCCAGCACCTGTCCCCGGAACTGGCCGCGGCCAAGGCCGAGGCCGAGGCGGCGGGGGGCACCGCGATCGCGGTCGGCTGGGACGGCCGGGCCCGCGCGGTGCTGTCGGTGGCCGACGCGGTGAAGCCGACCAGCGCCGAGGCGATCCGCGAGCTGCGGGCCCTGGGCCTGACCCCGGTCCTGCTCACCGGCGACAACGAGACCGTGGCCCGCGCGGTGGCCGCCGAGGTCGGCATCGACGAGGTGCTGGCCGAGGTCCTGCCGGTGGGCAAGGTCGAGGCCGTCAAGCGCCTCCAGGCCGCCGGCCGGGTGGTGGCCATGGTCGGCGACGGCGTCAACGACGCGGCCGCCCTGGCCCAGGCCGACCTGGGCCTGGCCCTGGGCACCGGCACCGACGCCGCGATCGAGGCCGGCGACCTGACCCTGGTCGGCGGCGACCTGCGCACCGCCGCCACCGCGATCCGCCTGTCCCGCCGCACCCTGCGCACCATCAAGGGCAACCTGTTCTGGGCCTTCGGCTACAACGTCGCGGCCCTGCCCCTGGCCGCCGCCGGCCTGCTGAACCCGATGATCGCCGGGGCCGCGATGGCCTTCTCGTCGGTCTTCGTGGTGAGCAACAGCCTGCGCCTGCGACGGTTCCACTAGCGGTTCGCCGGTAGCCGGGCCGTAGCCGGACATGCGGAAGCCCCGCAGACCCCCCTGGTGTCTGCGGGGCTTCGCTGTGTGCGGTGTAGCTGTGTTTCGCTGTGCTGTTCGTGCGGTGTCTATTCGTGCGGTGTCTGGCCGAGCGGTGCTGATCAGGCCTTCGGGTTGTACTTGGTGTTCATCCCGGCGAGCTGGCCGCCGATCAGCGTGGCGTAGTTGTCCTGAGCGAACTGGTCGACCGCCTTGGTCCCGCCGAAGATGTAGGCGTTGTTGGCGTACGGGGCCCAGCCCGCCAGCCACTGCTGCTCCACCGGGGAGATCCCGCTGACCGGGTCCACCAGCAGCAGCGGGCCGCGGTTCTGGCCCATGAAGGCACCGCCCGACAGGGCGTCCGGCCAGGTCAGACCGGTGGCGAAGCCGACCGCGGCGGGGCTCATGCCCCACGCGCCGCTCCAGCTGTCGAAGAAGGTCTTCGCGACAAGGTAGGAAGTGTCATACCGGGTCGCCCCGACCAGGGCGGTGTGCTGGATGCCGACGCTGGTGAGCGCGGCGTCCCCCTGCCCGCCGACGCCGTACACCGGAGCCTGGTAATCCGTCTTGTCGTGAGCCTGGACCTGTGCCAGGTACGCGGCCGTGGAGGCCGGCATCTTCTTGTCGTCGGTCAGGACCACCACGCCGGCGCCGGGGGTGCCGCCCGGAATGGCCTCCGCCGCGGCACCGGCCGACAGCGCGTCGGGAGCGTTGTTCCCGGTGGCGACCAGGACCCGGTCCGGCTGGGTCCAGCCCGAGCCGCCGACAAGCCCGCTGACCGTCTCGGCGATGGCCACCGAGGTCGCGTAGCGGTCCGGTCCGGCGATCCGCTTGACCGTGTAGCCCATGCTCTTCACGGCGTTGTACACCGCCGGGGACAGCGCTTGCTCCCCGCCCAGCACATACACGGTCTTGCTGCTGCTCGCCGAGCCGAGCACCCGGGCGATCTCGGCCTTCACCGAGCTGTCCAGGCTGTTGGTCGGAGTGAGCAGCAGGGGCCCGTTGCCGGTGACGGCCAGCGTGCTGCCGCCGAGCGCGTCGGCGAACTGGTCGTCGCGGCTGAGCACCACCGAGGAGGCCGCGGTCCCGTTGCCGGCCTTGGCCGCGGCCGGCCACTTGGCTTGCGAGGTGGCGACCGCGGTACCGATCCGGTCGGCGCCGGCCAGCCGGGTGATCGTGTCCTTGTTCAGCGGCTGGTAGTCCGGCAGGCCGGGCTTGCTCGACTCCTGGCGCTGCCCGCCCCCGTTGGCGGCGATGGACTCCACGTCGTCCGGGACGCCGTTGGTGGCGGTGCGTCCCTCGTACGCGATCCGGGTGCCGTCCGGGGAGAAGGCCGGGAAGAGGTGGTCGCGGGCGTCGTTGGTGATCTGCTTCGGAGTGCCCGCCGGGGTCTGGCTGTCCTGGCCGTTCCACGCGACGGTCCAGATCTGCTCGTGGCCGGCGGAGTCCTTCCGGTCGAAGGCGATCGTCTTGCCGTCGGGGGAGATGGTCGGCCAAGTGCCGTCCGTGGCGGCCAGGATCGGCCCGCCGCTGCCGCGGCCGAAGGAGTCCTGGACCCAGATCTCGTCCTGATCGGTGGTGGCGTTGTGGTGCTGGAAGACCAGGTCCTGCCCGTCGGAGTCGGGCGCGGTCTCGGTGCCCTCGGGCATCTTCGAGGCCAGGAAGCTCAGCGGGTCGGTCTCCTTCACCGGGTCGCCGGCCGGGGTGTAGGTCGGGATCGCCGCCAGCTTCGAGACGCCGTTCACCGTCTCGGAGAACACGATGGCCGCGCCGTTGTCGAAGAAGGTCGGGTGCGAGCGCGACACCCCGGGCTTGGCCGGGTCGACGACCAGCGGCGCGCCGCCGGGGGTGTTGTGCGTGATGATCGCGCCGCTGCCGTCGGCGTAGACGTACCGGCTGCCGTCGGGGGCGAAGGACCCCATGTCCAGGGTCAGCGGCGAGTTCGCCGGTCCCTGGTAGGTGGCGTGGGCCGCGGCGCCGAACCCGACGATGCTGGCGACGGAGCTGGCGAGGACGGCCGTGGCCGCCAAGGACTTTCTGAACGACGAGCTACGCATGTGCTTCTCCCCTGGGCACGCGGGTTCTTCAGAACCCTGTCACCCCGTACGACGCGGCGCCGGTGGAACGGTTGAGCAGCGTTACCGACTCGTTACAATCCGCTGAGCATCGGCCGGTTCGGCGCTGCGTTACTGCGGCAACCGACTATCACCGCGGACGCGTCCTCACCGGTAATGCCGTCCGTCGCGGCGTGCTCGGGTAGCCTGGCCCCGCAGTCCACGTCCATAACCGGAGAACCCATGCGTCTATCCCTGGTCGTCCCGTGCTTCAACGAAGAAGCGGTTTTGGCGAGGTTCCACGAGGTAGTCCGGGAGGAGACCGCGGGGATAGCGGAAGAGGTCGAGCTGGTCTTCGTCGACGACGGCTCCCGCGACGGCACCCTTGAGCTGCTGAAGAAGATCGCGGGGCAGGACCCCGAGGCCAAGTACGTCTCGCTGAGCCGCAACTTCGGCAAGGAGTCCGCGATCCTGGCCGGCCTGAAACGGGCCAGCGGGGACGCGGTGATCATCCTGGACGCCGACCTGCAGCACCCGCCGGCGCTGCTGGGCCGCATGGTCGACCTGCACAAGCAGGGTTTCGACCAGGTCATCGCGCAGCGGGACCGGGAGGGCGACAAGAAGTTCAGGAGCCTGGTCTCCAAGACCTACTACAAGCTGATCAACCGGCTGGTCGACGTCGAGCTGGTGGACGGGGTCGGCGACTTCCGGCTGCTGTCCCGGCGTGCGGTGGATGCCCTGCTGGAGATGCCGGAGTACAACCGCTTCTCCAAGGGTCTGTTCGCCTGGATCGGCTTCGACTCGGTCACCTTCAACTACCGCAACGCGGTGCGCGAGGCCGGGGAGACCAAGTGGTCCTTCCGGCGGTTGCTGGACTACGGCGTGGACTCGCTGCTGTCGTTCAACAACAAGCCGCTGCGGATGGCGATCTACCTGGGCTTCCTGTTCTTCAGCATCTCCTTCGCCTACATGATGTGGCTCATCGTGCGGACGATGGTGAGCGGCGACACCACCCCCGGTTACGTGACCACGATCGCGGCCATCGTCGGCATCGGCGGCCTGCAGATGTTCACGGTCGGCGTGATCGGCGAGTACGTGGGCCGTATTTACTACGAGTCCAAGCAACGGCCGCACTACCTGGTCAAGGAGACCGAGTCCGGTCCGCTGCGGCACCAGAGCGACTTCCTGGCGATCTCCGGCGACCACCGTTCGGCGCCGACGCCGGTGCGGAACCCGGCGGCCGCGGCCGGGACCCCGGAGCAGCCGCCGGTGGACCAGAGCGACCCGGTCAACGGCGTCCCCGGGGCGCGTGAGCTGAACGGAATCCAGTGACCACGACCGACTCCGGTACGACCGGCGCCCGTCCGCGCCGGTCCGCGCGCAGTCTGCTCCCGCGGCCCGCCGCCATCCGTCGCCATCTGTACCTGGTCCTGGCCTTCGTGGTCCCGTCGGTGCTCTACGCCGGGATACTCGCCTCCCGCGGGATCTATCCGTTCGACCCGCACGGCTCGTACACGGTGTTCATGAGCGACCTGAACAACCAGTACGCGCAGTTCTACTCGTACTTCGACCAGGCGCTCACCGGGCACGGCTCGCTGCTGTTCACCTGGCGCGCCGACGGCGGCATGAACTTCTGGCCGATCGTCGCCTACTACCTGACCAGCCCGTTCGGTCTGCTGACGCTGTTCGCCTCGGACCACCGGCTGCCGATAATGATCGCGTTCGCCACGGTGCTGAAGCTCGGTGCGGCCGGGCTCGGGATGGCGCTGTTCCTGCGCAAGTTCCGGGGCGAGCTGGACCGGGGGCACAGCTCGGCGGTGAACAAGGCCGTGATCGTGGCGCTGTCCACGTCCTATGCCCTGGGTGCCTGGTCGCTGATCTACGCCTTCAATATCATGTGGCTGGACGCGCTGTATCTGCTGCCCTGGGCACTGCTCGGCGTGGAACGGCTGCTGACCAAGGGCCGGATCACCTCGCTGGCCATCGCCGTCGGGCTGAACCTGATCATCGACTTCTACACCGGCGCGATGATCGTCGTGTTCGTCTGTATGTACGCGCTGGCCCGCTACGTCGGGGTGCGGGAGCGTTTCGAGCGTGCCGACTTCCTGCGCACCGCGGGGAAGTTCGTCCTGGCCGGGGTGATCGGCGGTCTGTTGGCCGCCGCGTTCATCCTGCCGACGTATCTCGGCGGCCTGACCCAGAAGACCAAGCTGCACGCCGTCTCCTCGGGCGCCGAACCGCCGATCTCGCTCCTGGCGGTGCTCGTGCGGTTCCTGGGCGGCGCCGCGGACGTCAACCAGGCCACGCCCAGTGTCGGGGCCGCGACGCTGGTGCTGGTGCTGGTGCCGCTGTTCTTCATGGTGAAGAGCATCAAGCGGGCCGAGCGGATCGCCTTCGGCGTCATACTGGCGTTCCTCCTCCTGGCGACGGAAGTCAAGCCGCTGTACCTCGTGATGCACGGCGGCCAGATGCCGAACGCCTTCCCCTGGCGGTTCGCGTTCCTGATCACCGCGCTGCTGACCTTCCTCGCGTTCCGCGCCTGGGTCGGCGTCGACTCGGTGAAGCAGATCAAGTGGCTCGGCGTCAGCGCGGTCTTCTGGTTCGTGGTCCTCTACTGGGGCCGCCAGGAGTACCCGTGGATCATCCGGCCGCAGGTGGCGCAGTTCGACACGCTGATCCTGGTCGGCGGTACCGCGTTGCTGGCCTTCGCGCTGTACCTGCGGGTGCGGCCGGCCGACGAGCCGCTGTCCAAGCGCCTGGCCTGGATGCCCAAGCGGCTGGCCACCCCGAAGGCCGCCGCCGTGGTCGCCGTGGCGGTGCTGGCCGTGGACGCCTCCGGCTCGGCCGAACTGATCGGTCAGAAGTCGATCGGCAAGCTGGGCTCCAGCAACAGCTCGGCGACCTGGTCCAACTGGTACAGCTCGCCCACGACGTCCTACGGGACCGCGCTGTCCTCGCTCCAGCCGACCAACGACCAGTTCTTCCGGGCCGAGGGCTACGACCAGAACCTGCGCAGCACCAACGACAGCCTGCGCTACGGCAACTTCGGCTTCACCCACTTCTCCTCGCTGTCCTCCGGCAAGCTGCACGAGACGATGCAGGACCTGGGCTTCGCGCACCACGAAGCCGACGTCTGGTCCGCGCACACCGGCGCCACGCTGTTCACCGACGCGCTGCTGGGCTACCAGTACCTGGTCGGCACCACGCGCGAGACGACCGACGGCACCATCGACCGCCTCGACTCGACGCTGCAGAAGACGTACGACAACACCGCCCCGGCCAAGCCGGGCAAGACGGTGACGCCGGACGTCACCACGGTCTACAAGATCAACAGCACGTTGCCGGTCGGCTTCCGGCTCACCGGCTCGGACCTGACGGACTTCACGGCGCCGCTGCCGCAGAACTCGCCGTTCGCCGCGCAGGAGCAGGCGTTCGGTATGCCCGGCGCGTTCCAGTCGATGTGCGGCAGCCCGACCATCACCGCCAGCCCGGGGGTGACGGCCACGCCCGGCGGCGACGGCACCGTCTCGATCAAGATCCCGGCCAAGGCCCGCGCCGACAAGAAGCTCTACAGCGACAAGATCGTGTGGCAGTGCCAGGCCTCGGGCCCGCGCCAGGTCTACCTGTACGCACCGAACGCCATGCCGACCGGCCTGTCCTACGCCCGGCTCGACAGCTCGGACCGGCCGGCCCCGCTGAACCTCTCGGACCCCTCGAAGGACAAGACGAACATCGCCTACCCCGGCGGCTTCGACAACGGCTTCCAGGACCTCGGCAGCGTCCAGTCCGGCAGCTTCACGGTGACGATGCTCAGCGACGCGCTGCCGTACGGGAACACCTACAAGGTCCCCGCCAACCCGATCCGCGGCCTGGATCCGACGGCCGTGGACGCGAAGCTGGCGCAGCTGCGCAGCGGCGGCGTGACCGACGTGCACTGGAACAGCACCGGCATCGCGGCCACGACCACCGGCGACAGCGCTGCGACCGTGTTCCTGTCGGTCCCGACCATCCCGGGCTGGTCGGTCACGGTCGACGGCAAGTCGGTGAAGACCACCGAACTGCTCGGCTCCTTCACGGGCGTCCCGGTCCCGGCCGGCAACCACCGGATCTCGATGTCCTTCTCCCCGCCGGGGCTCTACGCGGGTATCGGCGGCAGCACCGTGGGTCTGCTGGCCCTGGGCGGCGTCTGGTGGTTCCAGCGGCGTCGCTCGGCCCTGCAGAGCGCGGCCACGCCCGCTGCGGGCGAGGGCGCCGGTGAGTCGGTTCCCCAGGATGTGCTGTCGTGATGGGGCTCATCAGGACCCTGGCGAAGAACACCTACGTCCGCTACGCCTTCAGCGGCGGCTCGGCGCTGGTGACCGAGGAGGTCGTGCTGTACCTGACGCACGGCCTGGCGAAGTTCCCGCTGTGGCTGGCCACGGGACTGGCGTACCTGATCTCGTTCGGCGTCAACTTCTCCATCAACCGGATGCTGACGTTCGCCGAGCACGGCGCGCGCGAGGGCGCGGTGCGCAAGCAGACCGTGCGCTTCGCGCTGCTGGTCGCCATGAACCTGGGCGTCACCCAGGTGCTGATGTACTCGCTGACCGGGATCGGCGTGAACTACCTGATCGCCAAGCCGCTGTCCACGCTGGTCATCACGCTGTACAACTTCCGGCTGTACAAGCGCTGGGTGTTCAAGGCGGAGAACGAGGGGACCCCGACGGAGCAGGCCGAGCCCGTTGCGGGAATCGGGGCTCGGCCCACGGACGCCTCGCCGAGCGGCGCGCCGGCCTCGGAGATCGGCGCTTGAGCCGCGTCAGGGCTTGACCACCCGGTAGGCCAGGTGCGTCACGCCGTTGCCGGGGCGCACCGACGTCTGCTCCAGCTCGTACGGGGCACCTTTCAGGTTGTCGAAGAACCGTGTGCCCGCGCCGAGCATCGCGGCCACCAGGTCCACGGTCAGCTCGTCCAGCAGGCCCTCGTTCAGCGCCTGCTGGGTCAGGTCTGCGCTACCGATGACCACGGTCCGCCCGCCGCCGAGCTCGCGGCCCCTGGCGATCGCGGCGGCGATCCCGCCCTCGGTGACGAAGTGGACCGAGCGGCCCGCGTACTCCCAGTCCCGCGGGGCGCTGTGGGTCAGCACCACCACCGGTACGCCGAGCGGGTGGGTGCCGTGCCAGCCCTCGGCCGCGTCGAAGGACCGGCGGCCGTAGACGATGGCGCCGATCGAGTCCTTGGCGCCTTGCAGGTCCTGCGCTTCGCTGGCGTCGGTCTTGAACTCCCAGTCGTGGTCGCCGTCGGTCCCGGTGACCACCTCACCCCGGCTGTACCAGCGGAACAGCGTGTCGACGCCGTCGGTGGGGTGGTTGACGAAACCGTCGAGGGACATGGACATGTTGGCGGTGACCGTGCTCATCGGTGACTCCTCTTTGGACGCTTCGGACTGTCTTCAGGAAAGCGTCGAGCGGGCCGCGTCGCATTCGACACGGCCCGCTCGGTTTCTCTGAACTTTCTTTCCGCGGCGCTCAGACCTGCGGTTTTGTCAGGCCGCTGGTCAGTGGACGGTCACCAGGTCCCACTGCCCCGGATAGCTGAAGCTGTTGCCCAGCGCCGTCGCCGCGGCCGGCGAGATCGCCGCCGTGCCGCCGACCAGGGTCGCGGTGGTGATCGGGCTGTTCTTGCCGCCGAGGTAGTAGCCGGTCGGCCCGGGGAGCACCTTCGGGTCGGTCAGCAGGAGCGGCACGCCGCGGTGCGCGGCCATCGCGCCGCCGGAGAGCGCGTCCGGCCAGTTGGCGCCGGAGGCGACGACCACCGAGGTCGGCAGGTACGAGAACCGGCCGGCGACCGCCGCCGCGGTGCCGTAGCGGTCCGCGCCGAACAGCGGGATGAAGTCCTGCCCGTTCTGCCAGGACGGGAACGCGGTGTGCACCGCGGTCACGGCCTTGCCGCCGATGCCGTACATCTTGGTGGTGTTCGGGTCCAGGCCGTCCAGGTAGTCCCGGGTGGCCTGCGGAAGGCTCGAGCCGTTGCTCAGGACCACCACGGCGCCGTCGTGCGAGATGTCACCGGGCTGCGGGGCCGGCGCACCAGGGACGACGGTCTGCGCGCTGATGCCGAGCGCACCGGCCGCCGCCCCGGCCGCCAGGGCGTCGGGGAAGTCGGTGCCGGTGGCCACCAGGACGCTGGAGGGCGGACCGTCGGGCGAGATGGCGTGCGCGATGCTCACGGCCGTGCCGAACCGGTCGTAGCCGGCGATCCGGCGCGGGACGAATCCGTTGGCGGCGATGGCGTTCTGCACGGCCGGGGACAACGCCTGCGTCCCGCCGAGCAGATACACCGTCGAGCCCGGTGTCAGGATCCTGTGGAGCTCCTTCATCGTGCTCGGGTTCATCGCCTTGGTCCCGGTCAGCAGCAGCGGACCGTCGGCCTGGGCGGCCAGCGCCGAGCCGCCGAGCGCGTCGGCGAAGGTGTCGTCCCGGCTCAGGACCGCGGCCTTGGCCTGGTCCCGGCCGGGCGTGGCACAGCCGTGGCAGTCGAAGGTGCGCACGCTGGCCAGTACCGCGGTGATGTCCCGGTCGAACCCGGCCAGCCGCTCGACCGTGCCCCGGCTGGCCTGGCCGACGTCGAACCAGTCGGTGTCGATGTTCAGGGTGACGCCGCCGTAGCTCTCGTCGTGGCCGCCCTGCGTCTGGTGCACCCGCTGGTGGTTCGCCCACTGGGACGGCTTCACGTTGGGGTCGTCGGTGGTGTTGGTGTTGTCCCAGGCCGCGATGTCGATGACGTCCGGGGAACTGGCGCCGTAGGCCGCCGACTGGTCCTTGATGCCGGTGCTGGAGCTGGAGTACCACCCCGCGCGGAAGCCGTTGCGGTGCAGTTCCTGCGTCCAGCCCTGCGAGTAGGCGATGACCAGCTGGGTGTAGGTGGAGTCGTAGTTCTCCATGTCGTCATAGAGCACTGACGCCGGCGGGAAACCGAGGCCCCGCGCCAGATTCGCGGCGTCGTCGGCCTCGGCCGAGCCGAGCGCGAAGGCGCTGCCCGTGTTGAGCGTGGTGAAGTCGCTCTGGTAGTTGCCGCTCGCGTCTTTGTACTCCGCCTGGCTTCCCACATACAGCGGCAGGAAGCGCCAGCCGTTCGCGGCCTGGCGGCCCACCCATTGCTTGGTCAGGTTCGCGGTGTTCTGCGGCTTGCAGCCCGGCGCGTACCGCAGACCCCCGAGATAGATGCCGACCGCGCGATAGGGCGACTGCAGCCAGGCGTCCATCGAGGCGTTGTCAGGAGCCCAGCACGGATCGAAGCCGGCGCCGGAGTAGACGGTGCTGGGCACCGCCTGCGGCACCGGCGGGCTCGCGGTCGCGGTGAGCAGCCAGGCGGCCAGTCCCGCCATGGCCAATGCGGCCGCACAGACCGCCGCGGTGACCCGTTTGGGCCACCGATGGAACAACGCAGACACCTGACTTACACCCCACCCTTGGTTGTGCGAAGCAAACGGCGCGGGCTCGAACGAGCCCGCGCCGCTGACATCGGCTTGTTGCGGCCCTAGGAGGCCTCAGACCGCCGGATTCGACGGATAGTCCACCCCGCCGGCTCCGGCGATCAAACCGCCCACCGCCTTATCGACGCTTCCGGGCACCGCGGCCGTTCCACCGAAGATGCCGACCGTCGTGAACTGGCCGTTGTTCTGGTTCAGCCACTGGGCGACCTCCGGGGTGACCCCGGTCTTCGGGTTCACCAGCATCAGCGGGCCGTCCAGCTGGCCCATCTCGGCGCCGCCGGACAGGGCGTCGGCCCAGTTCATACCGGTGGCCAGCCCGGCGGCGTCGGCCCCGCCGAAGAAGTACCGGGCGACGAAGTACGAGGTCTCATACCGGTCCAGGCCCGACAGGCCGAGGAACGAGCCGGCCTGGTACCCGGCCGGGATCCAGTGCGACCCCAGCGCCGTGGTGGCCTGCCCGCCGATGCTGTCCAGCTCGATGAAGTTCGCCGGCTTGGAGTGGTCCGCGTTCAGGTTGGTGCGGGCCAGCAGCGGCGCCAGGTAGTCGGTCGTCGCCTTCGGCATCACCTTGTCGTCGGTGAGCAGCACGACCGCGTTCTTGCCCTGGTGCGCGTTGATCGCACCGGCCGCCGCGCCCGCGGACAGCGGGTCGGCGTAGCCCTCGCCGGTGGCCACCAGGACGTAGTCGGGGGCGGCACCGCCGGTGATGGTGTTCGCGATGTCGACGGCGGTCGAGAACCGGTCGTCGCCGCCGACCCGCTGCACCTTGTAGTGCAGGGCGGTCAGAGCGTTCGCCACGGCCGGGGAGAGCGCCTTGACGCCGCCGAGCACGTAGACGGTCTTGGTGCCGTCGCCGCGGCCCAGCACCCGCTGGATCTCGGCCTGGACCGCGCCGTTCAGGCCGGCGGTCTGGGTCAGCAGCAGCGGTCCGCCGACCTTCGCCGCCAGCGCCGAACCGCCCAGGGCGTCGGCGAACTGGTCGGAGCGGGACAGCACCACCGCGTTCGCGTGCGGGCCCGCGGCGCCGGGGGCCGCCCACGCCGACTGGGAGGCCTTGATCGCGGTGCCCAGCCGGTCGGTGCCGGCCAGCCGGATCACGTGGTCCTTGACGTTCGGCTGGAACGCCGGCTCGCCGGCGCTCTTGGCACCGGCGACGATCGGGGTGAAGGTGGTGGTCGCGGCCGCGTTGGCCGGGACGGACATCGTGTCCCAGCTGCCGGGGGAGCCGTACTGGAACACCAGGCTGCCGCCGTCCGGCGTCCAGACCGCGTTCTGCAGGACCGGTCCGCCTCCGGTGCGCCCGGTCACCTGGTGCGGGGCGGCCGGGGTCGCCGCGGTGGCGCTGGGCACGGTGAAGAGGTTCGTCGACGGCTGGGTGTTGGGGGCGGTGGTGCTGTTGACGAAGGCGACCGTGGCGCCGTTCGGCGACAGCGACGGGCCCCAGCCCGTGGCGATGGTGTACGGCGAGGTTCCGGCCGCCGACAGGTCCCAGCCGCGGATCAGCGACGCCTGCCCGGCCGGGTCCTGCTCGAAGACCAGGGTCGCGCCGACGGCGTCGGGGTGGACCAGGTCCGCGTTCGGGACCGCCAGGAGCTGGCGGACCGCGGGTCCGCCGCTGCTGTCGGTCTGCAGGCCGTCGCCGTAGGCCGCCTTCAGCACGGCGAAGCCGCCGTTGGCGCCCGCGGACTTCTCCGACCAGACCACCTGCGACCCGCCGTCGATCCACGCCGGGTGGCTGCGGGTGGTGCCGTTCGGCGCCGCCGGGGCGATCATCTGCGCGGCCCCGCCGGGGACGCCGGCCATGACCGCGCCGTCGGTCTGGTCGATCCAGGCCGCCCGGGCCCCGGTCGGCGACCAGGCCAGGTCGGTGGCCTTCGGGGCGCTGCTGACCGCGTACTTGGTCCCGCCGACGTTCGCGGTGCCGCCGGCGGTCCCGCCCCAGTTGCCGGACAAGGTCAGGTTCGCGGTCCCGTTCGGGCTCGCCGTGGTGGCGTGCGCCGCCGGGGCGAACATCGAGGCCGCGGCAGCCACCGAGGTGGCTATCGTCGCGGTCAGCGCCAGCGGCCGGCGCGCGGAAGAGTCAGACATGGGTGGCTCCTTGGCCTGTCGTCAGCGCGGCCTGCACCCGCCTACCGGGCACCTCCCCTGAGCCCGCAGACCAGGCATGTCCCCGGCTACGGCATGCCGCAGCGATGAGAGTAGGCCATGTGAGCGAATGCGTGCTCTTATCCGGCGACGATACGTAGACAGAAATCGTCATTCCGCCCCGGACAGATTCTCCGATTTGCGGCCAACTGGTGGTTCAGGTTGTGATGGGACGCATGACGCATCCTGGGACAGCCGTGACCGAGCCGCTCTCCGGCCTCACGTCAGCCCAGGTCGCGCAGCGGGTGGCGGCCGGTGAGGTGAACGATGTCCCGGCCAGGACCTCGCGTTCGATGTCCGAGATCGTGCGTTCGAACGTGCTCACGCCGTTCAACGCCATCATCGGCGCGCTGTTCGTGATCGAGCTGGCGGTCGGGCCGATCCAGGACGCGCTGTTCGGCTTCGTCATCGTCGCCAACTCCGCGATCGGCATCCTGCAGGAGTGGCGGGCCAAGCAGACCCTGGACTCGCTGGCCGTGGTCGGCGAGGCCCGGCCCCGGGTCCTGCGCGACGGTGCCGAGCAGGAGATCGAGGCCGGGCAGATCGTGCTGGGCGATGTGATCGTGCTCGGCCCCGGCGACCGCGTGGTGGTGGACGGCAAGGTGGTGCGCGCCGACGCCCTGGAAGTGGACGAGTCGCTGCTCACCGGCGAGTCCGACTCGGTGCTCAAGCACGGCCGGGACGCGGTGATGTCCGGCTCGTTCGTGGTGGCCGGCAGCGGGGCCTTCGAGGCCACCAAGGTCGGGCACGAGGCCTACGCCGCCAAGCTGGCCGAGGAGGCGCAGAAGTTCACCCTGGTCAACTCCGAGCTGCGCTCCGGCATCAACAACATCCTGAAGTACATGACCTGGCTGATGATCCCGGCCGGGATCCTGCAGGTGGTGACCCAGCTGCACCGGGCCGGCGGGGTCAAGTCCGGGATCAGCCGCAGCATCGCCGGGCTGGTGCCGATGGTCCCGGAGGGCCTGGTGCTGCTGACCTCGGTGGCGTTCGCGGTCGGGGTGATCCGGCTGGGCCAGAAGAACTGCCTGGTGCAGGAGCTGCCGGCGATCGAGGGCCTGGCCCGGGTGGACACCGTGTGCCTGGACAAGACCGGGACGCTGACCGAGGGCGGCATGGCCTTCGACGAGATCCAGGAGCTGCCGGGCGCGGCCGGCGCGGGCGCGGACGTGCCGACGGTGCTGGCCGCCCTGGGAGCGGCCGAGGAACGGCCGAACGCCACGATGCAGGCGGTGATCGAGCGGTTCCCCGATCCGGTCGCCGGCTGGACCCCGGCGCAGATCGCGCCGTTCTCCTCGGCCCGCAAGTGGTCCGGGGTCACGTTCGCCGACGGCAAGGGCAGCTGGCTGCTCGGCGCGCCGGACGTCCTGGGCCGCGGCACCCCGGCCGCCGACGAGGCGGAGAAGCTGGGCGCCACCGGCTTGCGGGTCCTGATGCTGGCCCGGGCCGACGGGCCGGTGGACGCCGTGGTCGACGGCTCGATCGCCCCGGTCGCGCTGATCACCCTGCGCCAGCGCATCCGCTCCGACGCCCGCTCCACGCTGGACTACTTCGAGAAGCAGAACGTCGCGCTGAAGGTGATCTCCGGCGACAACGCGGTCTCGGTCGGCGCGGTCGCGGCCTCGCTGAAGCTGCCCGGCGCCGCCGATCCGATGGACGCCCGCACGCTGCCCGAGGGCCAGGCCAACGCCGACGCCTTCGCCGAAGACGTCGCCGCGCACTCGGTGTTCGGCCGGGTCACCCCGCAGCAGAAGCGGGAGATGGTGAAGGCGCTGCAATCGCGCGGCCACACGGTCGCGATGACCGGCGACGGCGTGAACGACGTGCTGGCCCTGAAGGACGCCGACATCGGCGTCGCGATGGGCTCCGGCGCCGGGGCCACCAAGGCGGTCGCCCAGATCGTGCTGCTGGACGACCGGTTCGCCACCCTGCCGGAGGTGGTCGCCGAGGGCCGCCGGGTGATCGGCAACATCGAGCGGGTCGCGAATCTGTTCCTGGTGAAGTCGGTCTACTCCTTCGTGCTGGTGATCCTGGTCGGCGTCTTCCAGCTCGAATACCCCTTCCTGCCCCGGCACACCACCCTGATCGCCGCGCTGACCATCGGCATCCCGGCCTTCTTCCTGGCCCTGGCGCCCAACTACGAGCGCGCCAGGCCCGGCTTCGTGCGCCGGGTGCTGCGCTTCGCGATCCCGGCGGGCCTGGTGGCCGGGATCGAGGTGTTCGTCGCGTACTGGGTGGCGCGCGGGGAGTCGGACACGTTGGGGGAGGCTCAGACCACTGCGATGGTGTCGCTGTTCGCGTGCAGCCTGTACATCGTGCAGTTGGTGGCGCGGCCGATCGTGTGGTGGAAGATCGTGCTCATCGCCTCGATGGCCTTGTTGTTCGTGCTCTGCGTCGCGGTCCCCTACGGTCGGCACTTCTTCGACCTGCACTTCGGTCCCTGGTACCAGTGGACGACCGGGTTGGTGATCGCGGCGGTGGCCTGCGTCGCGCTGGAGGTGCTGTGGCGATATCTGAGTGCGCACAGCACCGCCGCGGCGGCGGCACGGGCGGCCGAGGCGGAGTAGCCGCGCCGTTTTTCCACAGCACCACAAGTGATTCCGGCCGGCCCGGGACCATTGTCGGACGTCGCCCGGACCGTACTGTCGATACCGCCGGGCGGCGTCCCCGGTACAGCCGGCGGAAGCGTCAGCTACATCCGGCGGCCTTCATCGCGGCGGGGCTGACACCCGGCGCGATCCCGGCGAGCTTGCACAGCGTGGTGTCGGAGACCTGCCAGTTGCCCGAGGACGCGTCGTAGACCGCGTCGCCGCTGGCGTGCGGCAGCGCCGGCTGGCCGTTGAGCAGGATCGCGAAGTCGACGTTGGCGTGCGTGGGGCTGTCGAAGGTCACGGTGTTGACCTGGATCGACGACTTCTCGCCGCCGGCCGCCGCGGCCAGCGCCGTGAGCAGCGCCTGGACCTGCGCCGCGTTCTGGACCATGGAGGCCTTGGTCGCGGTGCTGATGGTGTTGTCGAAGAACTTGTTGTACGCGTCCTTGACCTGCTGGGTCGCGGCCGCGGGGTCGCTGGGCTGGCCGCCGGCCGGCGCACTGCTGGAACTACTGGAACTACTGGAACTGCTGGAACTGCTGCCGGTGGTCGAGCTCATACTGGCCGAGTTGCCGGCGGACGTGCCGCCGCTGCCCGCCGACGGCGAGGATTTGCTGGACGAACAGCCGGCGGCGAGTAGTGCCGCGACGGCGAGGGTGGTGCCGGTTCGGATGAGCCTTGTGTGTCGAGATGTCACGGAGGATCACGCTCCTGAAGAGTATTCCCGGCCTCTTCCACCTGACATACCATCATCTCCAGTAAGGGTCCACAGACACACGAGCCTCATTCGTCGCCGCCGGGAGGTGTGGTGAAGATGTCCCGCCTCGACGATCTTGACCGGCGGAGCCGGGCGGCCCTCGGCGCGGCGCTGGCGTTCGTCGGGGTGTTGTTGCTGGTCGTGGGCTGGTATCTGATCTCCGGCGAGGCGATCGCGGGCAAGCAGCTGCCGTATCTGGCCTCTGCTTCGCTACCCGGCGCGGTGTTGGTTGTCTGCGGTTTCGTCTTGGCGGTCTCCGGTACTACGGACCCTGATACGGCGCGGAAGATAGCCGAACTGCACGCGCTGCTGACCGAGGCCGTGGACGAGGACCCGGCCGCGACCGATCCTGACCCGGCCGCGACCGAGCCGACCGAGCCTGAGCCGATGGAGCCCGAGCCGACCGGATCCGAGGAGTAGGCGCGATGTTCTACGCCGGTCTCGCGCTCAACGGACTGGCGATCGGGTGTGTGGCGGCGCTGGCCGCTGTCGGGTTGCTCGCCACCTACCGGGTGACCGGCGTGTTCAACATCGCCTTCGGATCCAACGCGGTGTTCTGCGCCTATGTCATGTGGCAGTGCGTGCGGGTGTGGCACCTGCCGCTGGCCGTGGCGGCCTTGCTGGTGCTGGGGATCGTGGCGCCGGGGGTCGGTCTGGTGCTGGAACGGTTCGTGTACCGGCCGTTGCGGCGCAGCGGCGCGTCCGGGTTGCTGGTGGCGACGCTCGGCGTGCTGGTCCTCCAGCTCGGGCTGGTCTTCCTGTTGTGGGGCGGGCGCTCCTACGTCGACGCGCCGTCGTTGCTGCCCGCCGGATCGGTGCGGCTGCCGGGGTCGTTGACCCTCCCCTACGCCACCATCGTCGAACTCTGCGTCGTCGCGTTGATCGCGGTGCTGCTGACGTTCCTGCTGCGGGCCACGCGGGTCGGGCTGATGGTGCGGGCCGTGGTCGACGACCGGGATCTGGCCTCCGCGCTGGTCCCCGCCGACCGGCTCGCCGCCGGGGGCTGGGCGTTCGGCTCGTTCCTGGCGGGGGTCGCGGGCGTGCTCTGGGCGCCGATCTACCACCTGGACCCGTACAGCCTGACGCTGACCGTGCTGGAGACGATGGGCGTCGCGGTGCTGGCCCGGCTGACGTCCCTGCCGATCGCGGTGGTGGCGGCGCTGGCGATCGGGATCGGGCAGACCGAGCTGACGGCGGTGCATCCGGCGGCGCGGTGGCAGGGCTTGGTGGACGCGTTCCACACGAACCTGTTCGTGTTGGTGCTGTTCGCGGCACTGATGGTGGTGCCCCGCTTGGGGATCCGGGATTCCGGTGCGGCCGGCGGGGGACTGCATCGCCAGGGCGCGCGCCGCACGTCCCGCGTCGATCACATCAGCAGGCTGCCACTCGGTGCGCTGTCCTTGGTGCTGGCGCTGCCGCTGTTCTTCGACCCGGCGGATCTGCGGGCCTCGCTGGCCGTCCCGGCACTGGCCGTGGTCTTCGTGTCGTTGGTGGTCGCCACCGGGTACGCGGGCCAGATCTCGTTGGGTCAGGCCGGATACGCCGGGCTCGGGGCGCTGTTCATGGCGAAGCTGGCCGGAGCCGGGGTGCCGTGGCTGCTGGCGCTGTTCCTCGGCCCACTGTTGGTGGTCCCCCTGGGCTGGCTCACCGGTTACCCCGCCATCCATCGGCGTGGGCTCTACTTGGCGTTGACGACCTTCGCCACGGCCGCCGTGGTCGCGCGCTTCGTGTTCGCGCAACCGGTGTTCGTCGGCGCCCTGGTGGTCTCCCGCCCGCGCGGCTTCACCGACGACCACTGGTTCTACGCCCTCGAACTCGCCTGCCTGCTCCTCGCGCTGCTGCTGGTCCGCTCCCTGCACACCGGGCCGATGGGGCGCGCGTTGGTGGCGATGCGCGACTCGGAGACGGCGGCCGTGTCCGCGGGCATCGACGTGCGGCGGATGAAGGTGTTCGTGTTCGCCTGCGCGGCGGGCCTGGCCGGGCTCGGCGGTGCGTTGACGACGTCGGCGGCGCAGGCGTTCAACCCCACCGACTTCGACCCGGTGCAGGGCCTGGTGTGGTTCGCGGCGGTCGCGGTGTGGGGCGTGGACTCGGCGCTGGGCGCGGTGGTCGGGGCCGCGGCGCTGGTGGCGGTGGACGTCGGGACGGTGTCGGGGGTGTCGAGCCTGCTGATCGGGATCGGCGCGGTGCTGTTGGGGCGGTTCCCCGGCGGGATCGGCGCGGCGGTGCGGCGGGCGGGGGACTGGGCGGTGCGGCCGGTCGAGCGTCCGCTGACCAGGCGGCTGAGTCCGGCCGGGCGTGCGGTGGCGCGTGCGGCGGCCGCGCGGGCGCGGGAACGGCCGGTGTCATGAGCGGCGGGCCCCGGTTCAGGGGGGTGCGGATCAGAGGATTGCGACGCCGGTTCGGCGGCGTGACGGCGGTCGACGACGTGGATCTGGACGTGCCGGCCGGCGCGGTCACGGCGCTGATCGGGCCGAACGGCGCGGGGAAGACGACGTTGTTCCACTGCGTCACGGGCCTGGACGCGGCCGATGCCGGGACGGTGACGCTGGCTCCTCAACCGGATCGTCCGGCCGTCCTTCTCAGCGGCCTGCCACCACACGCCCGGGCCCGTGCCGGCGTCGCCTGGACCTTCCAACGCATCGAACTGTTCGCCGGCCTCACCGTGGCTGAGAACATCCGCGTCGGCGCCGAGAACCGTAGCGGCCGTCCGCTCCTGTCCGGACTCCTGGGCCTTCCCGACCCCCGCCGCGCCGCCGTCCGTGCCGTCACCGGCGCCGTCCTCGAACGCCTCGGCCTGACCGCGCTTGCCGACGTCTCCGCCGGCTCGCTCCCCACCGGCACCATGCGCCTGGTCGAACTCGGCCGCGCGCTGGCCGCCGAGCCCACCGCACTGCTGCTGGACGAGCCCGCCTCCGGCCTGGACGACCACCAGATCGTGCGCCTGGCCGAGGTCCTGCGCGCCCTCGCCGCCGACGGCCTGGCGATTCTCCTTGTGGAGCACGACATTCGCTTCGTCACCGCCGTCGCCGATCGTGCGTACCTCATGGTGGCCGGCCGTGTACTGCTCTCCGGCACCCCTGACGAGGTGTTCGCCTCCGACTTGGCCCGCGAAATCTATATCGGTGAGTCTTGATGCTCGTCCTCGACGCGCTGCGCGTCCGCTACGGCCCGCTTGAGGCCCTGCACGGTGTCAGCCTCACCTTCGCGCAGGGCGAGGTGACGGCCGTCCTGGGCCGCAACGGCGCCGGCAAGTCGACGCTCCTGCGCGCGGTCGCCGGCTACCTGCGCGCGTCCTCCGGCCGGATCCACTGGCAGGGCTCTGACATCACCCGCGCCCCGGTCCGCCGCCGCGCCGACGCCGGCGTGATGCTGATCCCCGACGAGGGCGGCGTCTTCCGCACTCTGACCGTCCGCGAGAACCTGGACCTGTTCGCCGCGGGCCGCGAGCTCACACCCGCCCTCGACGCGTTCCCCGATCTCAGGACTCTGTCGCGTCGCCGCGTCACGCTGCTGTCCGGCGGCGAACAACAGATGCTGGCCCTGTCCCGCGCCCTGCTCGCGCCCTGGCGACTGCTCCTTGTCGACGAGCTCTCGCACGGCCTCGCCCCGGTCCTGGCCACCCGCCTCTACGACGTCCTCGCTGCTCTCGCCGCCGCACACCCCGACCGCGCGGTAGTCCTCGCCGAACCCGACCCCCGCGAGGCCCTCGCCCTGGCCGACCGCGTCCACGTCCTGCGCCGCGGCGAACTGGCGGCCACGGGTTCCCCCGCCGACTTCGACCCGGCTACCTTGTGACCATGGAGCCGGAGCTGTTCGACCCGTCCCGCGACCCCCACGCCGACCTGGCAGCGGCCCGCACGGCGGCCGCCGCCGACGGCAAGGACATCCTCCTGGCCCTCGGCGCCCGCTGGTGCCCGGACTGCACCGCCTTCGAGGACTGGACCCACGACCCCGAAGTCGCCGAACTCCTCCAGCGCAAGTACCACCTGGTCACCGTCAGCGTCGGCACTGACCGGGGCCAACGCGACCAGAACAACGACATCGACGCCGACTTCAACCACCCCATAGCCGGCGGCATCCCGTCCCTGTCGGTCCTCAACCCCGAGGGCAAGATCCGCTTCGACTCCGCCGACGGCGAGTTCGCCCGCGCGCGCAAGATGAAGCCCGCGGACCTGCTGGAATTCCTGCGCTTCGGACGCTGACCAGGGCATTAGGCCGAACAGGTGATTGAAGTACATTCGCCTGCGATGCCCGACTGGCTACGCTGAACATATGGAGTCAGATCGAGTTCCTTCAGAAGGTTGGTCTCCCGTGAGCATCGCTTTTGTGGAGTATCCCCCGCTCCCGGACTCGCCGTTTGCGATGTGGGTCAGCGGCGAGCTCGAGGATCATCTCGGCCTGCCGGAGGGCTTTCGCGTCGAGATCATCGAGGGGGACATCGTCGTGTCGCCTGCACCGCGTTTCGCTCACAACAGGATCGCCACGCGTATCGCCAACGCGTTCGCGCTAGCCGCTGACATGGACCCGGGGTTCCCGTGGGAAGCGATTGTCGGTACCGGCGTCGGAGAACAGGAGTCCAGGGGCTGGATCCCCGATGTGGCGATCGTGGACAAGGCGCGCAGTGACGAAGTGGCTGAGGCCGGCTTGGTGATCATCGGCCCAAACGACATGACGATGGCAGTTGAGGTCACCTCGCCGTCCAACGCCGACCACGATCGCGAGCCGGGTCCCCAGCACCGCCAGAAGAACGGGAACCGCATCAAGACCAAGTGGGCCGACTACGCCGCTGCCGGTGTCGAGTTCTACCTGCTGGTGGACTGTGACCCGCGCGTTTCGCGAGCGATCCTCTACTCGGAGCCGAACCCTTCCGCGTCCCGATACGAGGCTGCTATCGCGTGGGACCTGGGCGCCCCGATCGTCCTGCCCGAGCGGTTCGGGCTGACTGTCGACACCGCCGACTGGAAAGCCTGGTCCTGACGTCCGGTCAGGCGGTCACGCCCCGTACAACCGCTGCATCGCATAAGCGGTCATCTGCTCAATAGCCTTCGCATCGAAGACGATCCGATGCTCCCCCTCGATGTCCAGCACGATCCCGTACCCGGTCGGCAGCAGGTCCAGCACCTCGCCCCCGGTCACCGTGAAGTACCGGGACTCCTCCCCCGAGTAAGCCCGCAGTTCCTCCAGCGAGCTGAACATCGGGATCACCGGCTCCGGGGTGTCGTGCAGGGCCAGGAACCCCGGTTGCTCGCCGCGCGGGCAGTAGATCTTCGCGCTGTTGAATACCGTGTAGAAGTCCTCGGGGCCCATCACGCCGCCGGTGAAGGCCCGGATGGCGTCGCTCAACGCGGCGTTGGCCACCTGGGACGGTGGGGGCTCCTGGGGATAGCCGTACACGTCATGAGAGCCTACCCGGCGCTTACGCTCCGGTGCACCGCGCTCGCGTGATCCACCTCACCGCCCCGGCGCCGAGATCGGGGGAGGTCCGGGCTTGCGGCTAGTTACCGGTGGGTAGCATCCTTGGAGAGAGCTTATTACTCTTCAGTACGACCGGAACGTAAACCCTGAGCCGGTCCGGGATCATGGGAGCCAACGGCGATGAGCCACTACAAGTCGAACCTGCGCGACATCGAGTTCAACCTCTTCGAGGTGTTCGGCCGCGGCGAGGTGTACGGGACCGGCGAGTACGCCGACATGGACGTCGACACCGCCAAGTCGATCCTGGCCGAGGTCGAGCGGCTGGCGGTGGAGGAGCTGGCGCCGAGCCTGCTCGACTCCGACCGCAACCCGCCGATCTTCGACCCGGAGACCAACTCCGCCACCCTGCCGGAGAGCTTCAAGCGCTCCTACAAGCAGTTCATGGACGCCGAGTGGTGGCGCCTGGGCCTGCCGGTCGAGCTCGGCGGCACCCCGACCCCGCGCACCCTGCGCTGGTCGGTGGCCGAGCTGGTGCTGGGTGCGAACCCGGCGATCTGGATGTACTCCTCCGGCGCCGACTTCGCGACCGTGGTCTGGAACCTGGGCACCGAGGAGCAGCGCAAGGTCGCCCGGCAGATGGTCGAGGGCCAGTGGGGCTCCACCATGGTGCTCACCGAGCCGGATGCCGGCTCCGACGTGGGCGCCGGCCGCACCAAGGCGATCCAGCAGCCGGACGGCACCTGGCACATCGAGGGCGTGAAGCGGTTCATCACCTCCGGTGAGCACGACCTCAGCGACAACATCATCCACCTGGTGCTGGCCCGCCCCGAGGGCGCCGGCCCCGGCACCAAGGGCCTGTCGCTGTTCATCGTGCCGAAGTTCGACTTCGACTGGGACAGCGGTGAGCTCGGCGAGCGCAACGGCGCCTTCGTCACCAACGTCGAGCACAAGATGGGCCTGAAGGCCTCCACCACCTGCGAGGTCACCTTCGGCCAGGCCGGTGTCCCGGCCAAGGGCTGGCTGCTCGGCGAGGTGCACAACGGCATCGCGCAGATGTTCAACATCATCGAGTTCGCGCGCATGATGGTCGGCACCAAGGCCATCTCCACGCTGTCCACCGGCTACCTGAACGCGCTGGAGTACGCCAAGCAGCGCGTGCAGGGCTCGGACCTGACCGCCCCGGGCAAGGACGCGCCGCGCGTCACCATCACCCACCACCCGGACGTGCGCCGCTCGCTGATGACGCAGAAGGCCTACGTCGAGGGCATGCGCTCGCTGGTGCTCTACACCGCGACCTTCCAGGACGCGATCGAGCAGGCCCGCGCCGCCGGGGTGGAGGACAAGCACGCCGAGCGGATGAACGACCTGCTGCTGCCGATCGTGAAGGGCTACGGCTCGGAGAAGTCCTACGAGCAGCTGGCGCAGGCCCTGCAGATCTTCGGCGGCTCCGGCTTCCTGCAGGAGTACCCGCTGGAGCAGTACATCCGCGACGCCAAGATCGACTCGCTCTACGAGGGCACCACCGCGATCCAGTCCCTGGACCTGCTCTTCCGCAAGGTCGTGAAGGACGGCGGGGTCGCCATCAACACCCTGAACGAGGAGATCACCAAGTTCCTGGCCGGCAGCCCCGGCGGTGCGGACCTGGCCCGCGAGCGCCAGCTGCTGGCCGCCGCGCAGGGCGAGGTCGGCGCGATGCTCAAGGCGATGCTGGACAAGGCCGGCGAGTCCCTGTCGGACCCCAAGCAGCTGTACGTGGTGGCGCAGAACACCGTGCGCTTCCTGTTCGCGCTCGGCGACGTCATCGTCTCCTGGCTGCTGCTGCGCGGCGCCACGGTCGCGCAAGAGGCGCTGGCCGACGGTGCGGCCGGCCGGGACGAGGCGTTCTACACCGGCAAGATCGCGGCGGCGCAGTTCTTCCTGCGCAACACCCTGCCGCTGCTGGCCGCGCAGCGCGCCATCGTCGAGGCCACGGACAACTCGCTGATGGACGTGCCGGAGGAGGCCTTCTAAGCCTTCTGAGGCAGTGGGTCCGGCAACGGGTCCGGAGCCGGAAGAGTCCATCCGGGCTCGAACGACTCTTCGCATTTCACGCAGTCGCCCCTACTCTGCGCCACTATGGCGAGAGCAGGGGCGATTGTGCGTGTGACGGTGCGGACGACCGGCGAACTGCTGGTCACGTTCTCGGTGTTGCTGGTGCTGTTCATGGTGTATCAGCTCTATTACACGAACGTGCTCGGCCGGGACGCGATGAACCACGAAGTCAGCTCGATGCAGCGGCAGTGGTCGGCCACCGCGCCGGCGAGCCCGGCCGCCCCGGCGCCGCACGGCCAGTCCGCCCCGGTGGTGCTGCCGCCGCCGCAGCCGCTGCGCAACGGTGACGACGTCGCGATCCTGCGCATCCCGCGCCTGGGTTCCAGCTTCGGCGACACCGGGGTCCCGGTGCTGGAGGGGGTCGGCCTGGACATCCTGAACCGCGCGACCGGCCACTACCCCGGCACCGCGCTGCCCGGCCAGATCGGCAACTTCGCCGTGGCCGGGCACCGCAAGACGCACGGCGAGCCGTTCCGGCACCTGGACGAGATCCGGGCCGGCGATCTGGTCTACGTCGACACCGAGGCCGCCACGTACACCTACCAGATCGACACGGACCCGGTGATCGTGCAGCCCACCGATCTCGGTGTCGTGGATCCGGTGCCGGGCAAGCCCGGAGTACCGCCGACCCAGCGTCTCATCACCCTGACGACCTGCAATCCCTGGTGGTCCTCCACCCAGCGGATGATCGTGACCGGCCACTTGATCTCGGTGACTGCTCGCAGATGACTATTGACACTTCGTCAGATTCCTCCGTCAATGCCTAGGCACCTCTTCGATCTGCCGTTCGATGTCAGGAGGCATCCATGAGTGGTCATCAGATCCTTATCAAGCGCGCGACCTGGCGCGCGACCGCGTTCGGGGGCGCGGTGACGGCCGCCGCGGTATCGCTGGCGGTGTTCGCGCCGACCGCCAGCGCGGGCACCGTGAGCGTCGGCTACGGCAGCTGTACCAGCAGCAACACCGCGCTCACCCCGCCGCCGCCGGACTACACCTCGCAGGTGACGCTGACCCCGCAGGGTTCTTCGTTCCAGGTGGGCAAGGCGATCACGATCACCTGGCACTACTCGACCTCCACCGCGCCCCCGCCCGGCATCCCGCTGGCGAACGTGGCCTCCGCGAAGGCGAAGATCGTGATCGGCGGCGCGGCGAGCTCGACCATCAGCACCGGCTCGTCGGCGAACTTCCCGCCGGCCCCGGTCGCCACCGGCGGGACGTTCCAGATCCCTGATATGACCGCGACGTTCACGCCGACCGCGGCCGGGACCTACACGCTGACCCCCGGCGACAACGAGCAGGACATCACGCAGTTCAGCCTGGTCGTGGCCTGTAAGGCCTCTGCGTCCGGTCCGGCGGCCACGATCACCGTGGCTCCGGGCTCCGGCGGCGGCACCAGCTCCTCCCCGTCCAGCAGCTCGCACTCCTCCAGCAGCACGGGTACTTCGTCGGCGTCGGGTTCGAAGTCGTCCTCGGGCTCCTCGGGCACCTCGTCCTCCTCGACGTCGGCCGCCGGCACCGAGGGCTCCTCGACGGCGGGCGACACCGGATCGACGCCCGCCCCGACCAGTTCCTCGACCGCCGGCGAGCTGCCGCACACCGGCTTCGACGGCCGCTGGCTGTTCGGCGGCGCGGTGCTCGCGGCGGTCCTGGGCGGCACCGGTCTGTACGCCACCCGGCGCCGGCCCGGAAACCACGGCTGAGCCGAAGCGCTTGCGCGAATCGGCGGCCGGGCGGGCTGAGCGGCCTCGGAGAACCAGCCCCGGCGAGTTTTCCGTGCGCCGCGGCGGCTGTGTCGCCTGAGCCGGACCGGCCGCCAATCCGCGCATGTTCTAAGAACCCTGCTCTAAGAACCCTGATCCATCTGCCCTGGCGTGTCGCGGCGGCGGCGCGAGCGCTCGAACGTGTGTATTGACTTCGCGACCGAGCTGTCGGTGAATATCTGACACTCCATCAGAACCGGTGTACGACAACCCACCCTGCGGGCCGCCGGCCCGTGGGTTTGTCACCCCCTCAAAGAGAGGGCACCACTCGTGAGACAAGGGTTCAGAGATCGACACCGAACCAGATCCGGCCGGGCCATGGCTCTGGCCGGGACGCTCGCGGTGGCCTTGGCCACCGTGACCGCCCTGGCCCCCGCCGCCTCGGCCGGTACGACGACCGTGGACTTCGGGAGCTGCACCAGCAGCAACCCGGCGCTCGCGGCGCCGCCGCCGGACTACAGCAGCCAGGTGACCCTGACCCCGTCGGCGGCTTCCGTCGCCGTCGGGTCGCCGGTGACCATCACCTGGCACTACTCGCTGTCCACGGCACCCTCGCCCGGCATTCCGATCGCCGACGCGGCCACCGCCAAGGCGGCGATCGTGGTCGGCGGGGCGGCCAGTACCACCCTTTCGGCCGGGCCTTCGGCGGCGTTCCCGCCGGCCCCGGTCGCCACCGGCGGGACGTTCCAGATCCCGGACTTCACCGCCACCTTCACCCCCACGACCGCCGGCACCTACACGTTCACGCCCGGGAACAACGAGCAGGACGTGGCGCAGTTCGGCATCGTGATCCAGTGCGCGGCCAGCGGCGCGAGCGCGGCGGCCACCGTCACCGCGACCAACGCCTCGGCGTCCGTGGGCAGCGCGTACGTGCGGCCCGGCGGCACGGTCGGCTTCACCGGCGCGGGCTGGATCGCCGGGGAGACCGTCACCCCGTCGTTCAAGGACAGCGCGGGCACCGCGACCACCGGAACGGCGATCACCGTCCCGGCCGGCGGCGCCGTCTCCGGTTCCCTCGCGGTTCCGGCCGCGGCGGCAACAGGTGCCGGTTCCCTGGTGCTCACAGGGAGCACGAGTGGAGCGGTCCCCACCGCGGTCACCGTGTTGGGCGCGCCGACGCTGAGCGCGTCGCCGTCGTCCGGCGGCCCGGGCACCGTGGTCGGTCTGTCCGGCGGTAACTGGGATCCCGGCGCGACCGTGGCCGTCAGCGGCGTGGACGCGTCCTCCAACCCGGTCGGCAGCAGCACGACGCTGACCGCGGACGCCTCCGGCCACCTGTCCGGCAGCTACACGGTGCCGGGCACCGCGATCGCCGCCATCGGGGCCGCGGAACTGGTCGGCGGCGCGCCGAGCACGACGTTGCGCGCGGCGGCGGCTTTCACCTTCGCCGGTAACGCCTGTACCGCGGACGCGGCCGGTGCGCCGGTCTCCGCGACCGGTACATGCTCGGTGCCGCAGAGCGCCAACGTGACCGTCAGCGGCGGTCCGTTGCAGCTGAAGGAGAACACCGGGGCGGTGACGTTCCCGGGCGTGACCCTGGACGGCACCGCGCACAACCAGGCCGGGTCGCTCCAACAGGTCGAGGTCCAGGACTTCCGCGGCACCACCGACGGCTGGGTCCTGAACGCGACCATGTCCGATCTGGCGCTCACCGGCGGCCCGTACGCCAACTCCGGCGCCGCGCCGATCCCGGCCGGCGACGTCTCGGCGAGCGCTCTGAAATGCGCCGGAAACCCGGCCGGGACGACGCCGTATCCGTCGACCCCGACAGCCGGCTCCGGCGGTGCGTTGAGTCCCACCACGGCGATCACCCTGTGCTCGCAGGCGGCGGGCGGGACCAACCCGCCGACCGTCACCGGCGGGGACTTCCTCGTCGACGCCGGGCTGAACCTGTCGGTCCCCGCGTATCTCCTGCAGGGCACCTACACCGGCACGGTGACCATCACCCTGCAGTAACGCGCGCAGCGCCGATCTGATGGGGAGCAAGGGGCTTTCCGGTGGGGCGAGGTCCATTCGCCCCACCGGAAAGCCACAGCCATGAGTACCACACCGGCCCGTTTGCCGAGGAGATCGTTGTGGAGAGCAGTAGAGAGAACGCGGTGGTCCGTCGTGGTCTACGGGCCCGTGCTGTGGCGGTGTTCTTGGCCGCGACGCTACTTGTCGGCGTCTCCGTCGGTTCCGGGAGCGGAACCGCTGAGGCGGACAGCGGATCCTGGTCGGTACAGCCCGCGCCGAAGCCGGGTTCGCCGGCCGGCGCGCGCCAGTACTTCATCCTGGAGGGCCGCCCCGGTACGACACTGCAGGACGGCCTCGCTCTGTCGAATTACACCTCCCACCCGATGACGTACTACGTCTACGGCGCCGACGGCTACAACACCCCCGGGGACGGCCAGTTCGCGCTGCGGGACCACGGCTACCCGATGACCGGCGTCGGCTCGTGGGTGCGCGCCGCGTTCCCCACGATTACCGTCCCGGCGCGGACGTCCACTGTTGTGCCGATCTCTATAGCGATTCCCGCGAACGCCTCCCCGGGCGACCATGTCGGCGGCGTCTCAGGGATGGATACCGCCGTGGAGAGCGTGCAGCAGCAGGGCGACATCCGGGTCGGTATCAAACGTGTGGTCGCGGCCCGACTCTATGTGCATGTCGACGGCCCCGCGCTCGGCGGGCTGACGGTCACGGATCTGAAAGTCTCGGGTTCTGCGTCATTCCCGGCCTATGTGAGTGACAGTGACGGGACGGTTACTGCGACGGTCACTAATAGCGGCAACTTGCTGGAGTCCCCTAAAGCGCATCTCCGTGCGACGGGAATCTTCGGGACGCTGATAGACCGGACGGTTCAGCTTCCACAGATCCTGCCGGGACAGAGCATCCATTTTTCCCAGTCGTGGAAGAACATGCCGCCCTTTGAGATCGGCACTCTGCATCTCGCCGTCACGGACGACTCCGCTTCTGCTCCGGTGACATCAGCGGCGGCCCTGTCGCTGGTGCTGATTCCGTGGCTCACGCTGCTGGTCCTCGTGCTCGCGGGGCTCGCGGTCCTGGTGGGGCTGGTGTTCTGGCGGCGCCGGAAGGGCCCGGTGCGGGTCCGCGTCCGGCCCGAGCCGACGAAGGCCGCGGCACCCTGATGCGCAGGCTGACCGCAGCCGCCGTGGTGGTACTCCTGGCCGTCCTCTGCGCCGGGTCTGCGGCGGCTCATGCGACCGCTGACGGTCCCACCCTGGCGTTGTCCCAGGACACGGCGAAGCTGGGGGACCACATCGGGGTGACCGGGAGTGGGTTCCCTATAGGGACGCAGCTACAGGTCGAGATATGCGGGATCGGGGGATCGTCGAACTCCTGCGCCATCGCGGCGGCGGTGGACGCGACGGCGGACGTCCACGGCGGCTTCCACCAGACCCTGCCGGTGGTGGAGCCGCCGACGCCGTGCCCGTGCACTGTGCATGCGGCGCCCTACGCGGGTACCGCCGCGGATCCTGTAGACGTCCCGATCAGCATCCCAGGCCTGCGCTACCTGCCGCAGGCGGCACCGGCCGTGGCCGGGACGGCGCAGCTGACGGACGCCACCGCCGTCCCCGACTCCCCGTTCCTGACCCAGCTCGGAGCGGACGGCTCGGCGCGCGTCACGCTGACCTTCGCCGACCTCGGCGGCGGTCCGGCCCCTGATCCCGGCGTCACGCTGACACTGTCGCGCGGCGGTGCGCAGGTCGGACGGTATCCGGTGACCTGGACCGGCGGCGCCCTGGCGCCGGGCGGACGCAGATCACTGGTGTACGAGGTCTCGCTGCCCGGCGGCTGGTTCCGCGACTACGAGATCGGGGTCGCGCTCGGTTCCACGGCCGGCGGGGTCACCGTGCGCACCCTGTCAGCGGCCGTACGGCCCTGGGGCGAGGTCCTGGCGCCGTTGCTGCTGCTCTGCGGTCTCGGGTGCCTGTTCGGCGCCCGCAGGCGCGGTACGGCCGTCCCAGAGCCCTTCCCGGCCGAGCCGGGGATCCCGCCAGCGGCCCCAGAACCCGAAAACGCGACGGCTGAGACGCCTGAGACTGTTGAGAACGGACCCTCATAACCGTGGCGGCCGGGTCCAGGTCAGCGCAGCCGCTCGGCCAGTTCCCGGGCCACGGACGCCGCACGCGTCCCATAGTCGGATCCGTACAGCGCCGCGTGCACCAGCAGCGGGTGCAGCTGGTGCAACGGCACCCGCTCCTGCCAGCCGTCGGCCAGCGGGTGCACCTCGTCGTAGGCCGCGATGATCCGGTCCAGATACGGGGGCGGGAACAGCGCCAGCATCGCCAGGTCGGTCTCGCGGTGGCCGCCGTGCGCCGCCGGGTCGATGAACCAGCCCTCGCCCCGGCCGTCCCACAAGATGTTTCCGCTCCAGGCGTCGCCGTGGATCCGCGAGGGCCGCTCCTCCTCGCCGGCGAGGAAGTCGATGCGGGTGCACACCTCCTCGATCACCTGTGCGCCCTCGGCGTCCAGGTGGCCGCGGTCGCGGGCCAGGCGCACGTAGGGGAGCACCCGGCGCTCGACGTAGAAGGTGGCCCAGTCGTCGTCGCCGCCGTTGTCCAAGGGGAGGACCGCGATGTAGCCCGGCCAGTCGGCGCCGAAGCCGTGGGCGCCGCGCGCGTGCAGGGAGGCCAGCCGCCGGCCGAACTCCTCGGCGCCGTCGGGCGTCGGCCGCCCGGGCGCGATCCACGACGTCACCAGGATGTCCTCGGCCACACCCAGCACTTCGGGTACCCGTACACCGCCGGAGGCCCCGTCGGCGGCGACCGCCTCCCGCAACCAGCGCAGCCCGGCCGCCTCGGCGTCGAAGTACCCCGGACCTGCCACCTTCTCCGCGTGCTCCAGCGTCTTGACGAACGCCGCCCCGCCGCTGAAGAACTGTATGCGGTACGTCTTCCCGAAGGAGCCGCCTCCGACTGCGGCCACGCCGAGCACGGCCCTGTTCAGCAGGGCGGCCACGCGGTCCGCGACAGTACTCGCCATATGGCGATCGTAGCCGCAGGTGGCGCCGTTGGACGTAGCCCGCCACCACTGTTTGCGGCAGGCCCCGCCGGTTTCTCAGCGCTTGACGTCGTCCGGGAGCATCGCGTGCAGGGCGATCGAGACCACGCTGATCACCAGCGCGCCGATCAGCGCCGAACCGATGCCGTCCACGTGGAAGCGCACGTGGTAGTGGTCGCAGATCTTCGAGGTGAGCAACAGCATGAGTGCGTTGATCACGAAGGTGATCAAGCCCAGGGTGAGGATGAACAACCCGAACGTGGCGATCTGCACCAGTGGCTTCACCAGCGTGTTCACCGCGGCGAAGACGATCGCCACGATCAGCACGGTGATCACTTTCTGCTTGGTGGCGTCCGGGGCGTTCGGATCGACCACGATCTTCACCCCGGACACCACCAGGGTCGTGACCCACAGGGCGACGCCATTGATACCGATCTTCAGGAGCAGCTTCTTCACGGCGGCATGCTCGCACGGTCCGATATCGACAGTCGAGGGGTTGACACGGAGCCGATCTTCATCAAGAACGGAAGATGAAAGCACACATCGTCCGGCCCGCTCGGACACCCTCCGCGTTCTTCGGTGCGCTCACTGTGGCGCAAGGAGGACTTCAGGAGGACTCGTGGGCTTGCCGAGGTCACAGCTTTCTAAGAAATCGACCACGGATGCTCCGCACATTCGCGTGTACCCGTACTCTGGCAAGAGAGACGTTGACTGGAATCCGTCATCGTCCACTGATGTCGCCTGATCGGCGGATGCAGAAGGCTGGTTTCACGCCTGGCTATCAGGGTCGGTATCCCACGAACGGCCCTGAATTGGTTCATGAAGGGTTTTGCCGGATATGCTCACACCATGACTGCGGTGGAACAGCGGCTCGGCCACAAGGTCAAGAGCCTCGAACAGGAACTCAGCGGGGCCAAGGACGCCGTGCTTCGGCCGATGGGCGTGACGGTCCCCCAGTACACGGCCTTGCTCGTCATTAATGACGAGCCCGGCATCAGCGGCGCGGAGTTGGCTCGGCGATGCCTGGTCACTCCCCAGACGATGACCACGGTCCTGGGAAACCTGACCCTCAAGGGCTACATCGAGCGTCGCTCGGTGCCCGGCCAGGGTCGGGCGATGGAGACCACGATCACCACGGCCGGCAAGCGGATCCTGGCCAAGGCGGACAAGGAGGTGCTGGCTGTCGAGAAGACACTGGCCGGCACCATGGCCGTCAAGGACCAGGCGACGTTCGCCAAGCTGCTGGACCAGGCGCGTGCCCCCTTCACCAAGGAGGAGGTCGCCCCGAAGCCGGCGGTGAAGCGGGCGGTGCGGACCACGGCCAAGACGACGGCGAAGAAGGCCCCGGCCAAGAAGACCGCGGCGGCCAAGGCCGCCCCGGCCAAGAAGGCGGCGGCCAAGAAGACCGTGAAGAAGGCGGCCGCGAAGAAGACCGCCAAGAAGACGGCCAAGAAGACCGCACGCTGAGCCACCCGGCTCAGGCGCGGCGACAATCGGCAAGATCCCTGCTAGTAGGGCCCGGCGCGAAAGCGCCGGGCCCGAAGGATTGCAGGGGTCTTTTTTCGTGTCCGGACGCTTGGGGAGCGGGCCGCGCGGGCACGCACATCAGTGCACTGTCCACACATCAGTACTTTGAGCAACATCGGCACCGGGTATCTCAACATCCTCAAAAACATCTGTCGTACCACTAGCACCACCCGCCTCATCCGTCCCAGCGCCCGCCCGGCCCGGTCCGGACGGGACGGAACCGGCGGCCTTAGTAGCTTGCCAACGCGACATATCGCGTGGTTACCTGGGAACTAGAACCATCAGCCACGACGTTGAGTGGTACAGGACCTTCGGTTCTGGAGAAAACGACAAGGACAAGGTGGGGTCGCAATGCCCTTCTGGCTCAAATGGGTCGCACTACCGATCGCGGGCATCGTGGTCAGTTTCTGGATCATCAGCGCGATCGTGGGCTTCATCCTGCACGGCATCGTGACCCTGGTCATCGCCGCCGCTGTCGTCGGCGCGCTGTACTGGGGATACCACAAGGTCATGATGGAGATTCCGGCCTACCGCCGGAAGAAGCTGCGCGACAAGCAGCGCAAGGGTCTGTACTAGAAGACCCGTGGCCGGCGACGCCGGCACGTCAGAGGGGTGTGGTGTGTCCAGTGCGACCCATGTGACGAACGCCGCTCTCCGCGCCTCGGGGGAAGTCCTGAGGTTCGAGTGAGCCGATGGAACTGGTGAGACCCGCATCACGCGGGTCTCACTGTCGTTCCTTCCCTCTGGCAGGGCTTTTACTCGCGGCGCCGGCCCACGCCCGGGCCGCAGAACTTCTTCTCGGCGGCGAACGGATCGGCCGGGATCACCAGCGTGGTGTTGCCGAACGAGTCGCCCAGATTGCCGAGGAACCGGCCGAACGACATCGGCTCGCGTGCGTCGTCGAGCGCCCGCTTCAACGCCCCGCAGGACATCGCGTGCCGGGCCGCGCGCACCATCTCCGGCGTCGCCGCGGGCAGCACCTCCTGATTCGCGACGATCTGGCTGTCCACATACGCCGGGTCGCCGAACGCGGCCAGCACCCACGCCGTCGGCAGCGACTTCTCGTGCCCGGTCAGTCCCGGGGCGGTCACCGTGATCCGCGAGCCGATCGGGTTGGCCAGCCCGAGGAAGTCCACCACCTGGTCGTCCAGCGAGATCGCGGCGCCGACCGAGCCGAGCCGGCCGGCCTCCACCGCGTGCCGGAACGGCAGGCCCGGGGCCAGCGGCGCGGTCCCGGCCGCGTCCAGCAGGATCAGGGTCCTGCCAGAGCTGTCGGATTCCTGGACCGCCGCGAGGATCAGGCTTTGTTCGGCGACATAGGCAGCGCTGCTGTCCGGGTTGTGGTTGTGGGTGAACTGCTGGTAGCTCGCGCGTTCGTCGCCCGCAAACAGGCTGCTCTGGCCCACCTGGTACGGCTGGTGGTGGGTGGTGACCAGGCAGAGCACGGACCAGGCCGTGACCAGGGCCGCGTACGGCGCCAGTGAGCGCCCCACGGGAACGCAGAGCACTGGCAACAGCACCAGGAGCACGGCCGGCAGGCACATCCGCGCCAACATGAAGTCGCCGCCGACCTTGACCACATAGCAGGCCTGGAACACACCGGCGGCGATCGGGGTGAAGATCCGGACCCGGTCGGCTCCGCTCACGTCCCGGCCCAGGAGCTTGCCCAGCAGGATCGCGATCACCAGCAGCGGCACATAGATCAGATAGCCGCCGAAGAACCATTCGAAGTACTGCAGGCCGCGGGTCCACTGCGAGCTGGACGCCGACTTGGCCAGCGCCGGCATCGGCACCAGCGTCGCGTAGTAGCCGGCGCGGAAGATCTCGTAGGCCAGCGGCAGTGCGACGCCGGCCGCGCACAGCATCAGGGTCCTGCGCCAGCCCGGTCGGAGAACCAACCACAGTCCCACGGCGAAGACCACGGTGATCAGCGCGAAGTCCGGACGGACCAGCGGACCCAGGCCCATCAGCATCGCGGCGCCGATCAGCGAGCGCCGCCCGGAGTCCGGCCCGACGCGGGTGATCATGAACCAGAGTCCTGCGATCCAGGCGGTCTCCAGCCCGGTCTCCAGGCCGGAGGTCGCGAAGTCCCAGAACGGCGAGACCACCAGGAGCACCAGGAAACCCAGCGGCAACACCAGTCGCGGGCCGTCGGGACCGCCGAGGCGGAGCTGGAAGCGCCGGGTGGTGAACAGTGCGAGTCCGGCCCCGGCCACGGACAGGACCAGCCCGAGCCAGACCGCGGTGCGGGCCACGTCCCCGCCGGCGATCCAGCCGACCAGCGCGAGCAGGTAGGTCCACAGCGTGCTGGTGTCGGCTTCGGTCCGCTCGAACTGGTTGAACACCGGGCCGTGGGCGGCCAGCAGCTGCCGGACGGTGCGGACGGTGATCAGGCCGTCGTCGGTGATCCAGCGCCGGTGGTAGGCGAGCAAGGCGAAGGCCGCCAGGGCGGCGGACAGGACCGCGATCGAGAGCCGGCCGGCGGTGATCCGTGTCGCGATCGCGGCCAGCCGGGCTGGTGCGGGTTCTGCTGCCTCTGCTGTGTCGTTGGATTCCGCGGGTTGTGCGGGTTCTGCGATACCGCCGTCGGCGGTCAGATCCGCCATGTGGATCCCCCCTGTTGGAGTCGGTCCCGTCAGCTCCCCACTGAACGGAACCCCGAATACGCGATCCCCGGCCCAGGACGCGGCTGGCAGGCCACGGCCAGGCGGCCGTCGAGCCCCAGCCCGGCGATCATGACCCGGCCGGACAGATCGGCGGCCAGCGCGGGCGGACCCGGCCAGCAGCCTCCCAGGTCCTGCCAGGTCGCGGGGAACGAGGCGTCGATCCCCTGCTGGAAGACGCCGATCCCGAAGCTCTGGGTGCCGACCGCGACGTGCAGCCGGGCCCCGGCCACGGCCGGCGCGGCGAGCGCGGCGATCGGACCGGAGCCGCCGGTCGCGGCCAACTGCTGGGCCGGGCCCCAGGTGCCGTCCGGATCGCTGGTGAGCATCCCGGTCCCGGCGGTGTCCGGGAATTGGTACAGCACACGCGGCGTCCCGTCCTGATCGAGCACCGCGACCGGGGCACCGGCGCTCTGGTACGCCGGGAACCAGGCGTCGGGGGCCGGCGCGGCGCCGACGGCCAGCTGGACCCAGCGGAACAACCGGGCCGCCGCGGGCTCTCTGCGGTCCGCGGGCTCGACCATCGCCGTGGCGTAGACCTGGGCCAGGCCGTCGGTCCCGACGACCGCGCTGATGCCGTCCAGCGCGAACCGCCCTTCGAGCCGGCCCCACGGCAGCCAGGTGCGGCCGTTCGCGATCAGGGTCCGTACATACACCATCGCGTCGGCGCCCCGGACGAACAGATGGACCTGGCCGTCCGCGGTCGCGACCGCGGTCGGCTGGCCGAGCGCGTCGCCGTGCAGGATCGCGGCCGAGACCGCGCCCCCGGCGGTGGGCAACGGGTTCTGCGGGTCGGACCAGGGCCCGAACCCGCCGCCGGGGGAGTCCTGGACGCTGGTGACGATCCCGCTGACCCCGGCCATGGCGTCGACTTGGAGCGCGAACAGACGGATGCGGCCGTCGAGCTGGGTGACGGCGTCCAGCGCGCGGACCCCGGTGCCGCCCAGCGGGAAGGGGCCGGACCAGGCTTGGGTGATGTCGGTGCACGTCCACTGCACGACTTGCTGGTCCGCGACGCCGAAGACGGTGACGCCGGTGCCGGTGGGCAGGGCGCGCAGGCTGCCCGGGGTCCAGCGGTGGTAGCGGCGGTGTTGGTAGGGGGCGTAGGCGTCGGCGAAGTGGCGGAGGTCGGTGTCGTGGGCGCAGTAGGCCTGGAAGGCGGCGGTTTTGGACTTGACCTGGGGCGGGGACAGGTTCGGGGCCAGGCCGGTCATGCCGTAGCCGACGTAGTTCACGACGGCCAGGCGGCAGGGCTGGGCCTGCGATGTCTGTGCCGCCGCCGGCGGCCGGGACGCCCTCGATGGTGGTGCCGGCTGCGATGCCGGGGCCTGGGATGCCGGCTTGGCGGCCAGATACTGCCGGAGGGCCAGATCGGCCCACCGCCCCGCGGCGATGTGGTCCGGGTGATCGCCGCCGACGTTGGTCGCCCCGCGCCAGCGCTGCTCGACGAACATCGGGTCCTGGGCGCGCAGCACCGTCGGCTGGTACTCGTCCAGGAACCCGGTCAGCGCGGCCAGCAGCGACTGCTTGGTGTGCCGATACGAAGCGGTGACCGGCCCGGTGTCCGGCACGATCGTCGGGACGTCCGACCGCTGGCCGAGCAGCAGCCCGCTCAACGCCATGCCCCGCGGGACACCGGCGATGTCCGGTACCGCCGCGGTGTCGTCCCCGTCCGGCAGGTTCAGGAACCACAATCGGACATGGCCGACCCCCGGCGGCGTCGCCAACTCCGCGACCTGTCCGCCCGGCAACGTGACCGCCTGCCGGTTCCACGCCCCGGCGACACCGAGCATCTGCCCGTACGCCGCCCGCGCCGCGTCCTGCCGATCCGAGGCGAACTGCGTCCGCGAACGGCTGTGGTCGAAGGCCCCCATCCCCTCACCCGCGGTCAGGTACACCGTGGTCGTGGGAACCCCGGCGGCCAGCGCGACAGCCAGATCCGGATTCATGAACTGCACGTCGTCGTCCTGATGCGCGACGATCTGCAGGATCGACGCGGCATGGCCGGCCCCGAGCACCTGATGCCGCGCCCGACCACTGGAGCGCGCGGCACACGCGACGGGGACGGCGGCCACCACCCCCACTAGGCCGAGACTCGACAGGAGCCTGCGGCGGTTCAGCATGGTGCGCTCCACCTGGGCGCCCCTCCCCCTGGTCGCACGTGTTGGCGGTCGACACACTTTAGTGAGGGGACGGGGTCGGCGACAGCCACGGGTCTCGGGCCGGTTCGGTGGTCAGCCGATGGCGCGGCCGGTTTGCGGCCTTCAACCCCGACTCGCACCCCCGTTCGGCCCGTCCCAAAGCCCGCGGAGCGGCTACGGCCCTCCACAACAGCAGCGTTACAATCTGGCCCGAGCGGCCCTGAGCTCAGAGATCGAGTCTCTAGTCTGTAGCCTGCAAGTCCACAACGGCTGTTCTGCGCTGTTCCGCGAGTCTTTACGCCCAATTCGGGTGTGGCGCGCGCTCGAGTGAATACGGGTCTATACATGGAGTGGTCGGCGGCGCTGGCACGTCGGCTGCGGTCGGGGGCGACCTCTTACCTCGCCGTGGCGTTCGGGGCAGCCGTGTTGCTGTATGGCACGGTGCTGGCGGGTAGTCGTATCTACCCGTTCGGATCGAAATCGATCCTGATGTACGACATGGGCAACCAGTACTCGGTGTTCCATGCGTACTACCAGCAGGTGCTGCACGGCCACGCCTCGTTGTTGTTCACCTGGCGCAGCGACCTCGGGCTGAACTTCCTGCCGCTGTTCGCGTACTACCTGGCCAGCCCGTTCAGCTTGCTGGTGGCCTTCTTCCCGGAGCAGTACATACCGGAGGCGATGGTCCTCATCATCCTGCTCAAGGTGGGGACCGGGGCTTCGGCGATGGCGTGCTACCTGCACCGGATGACGCCCAGCGGGAGTCGGCGGCTGGCCGCCGGGTTCGCGGTGCCGTACGCGGTGAGCGCGTGGACCGTGTCGTACTCGTTCAACATCATGTGGCTCGACGCGCTGTATCTGCTGCCGTTGCTGATGATCGCCTCGGAGTCGTTGCTGCGGCGGGGGCGGGTGTTCCCGCTGGCGGCGCTGGCCGGTGCGGCGGCGCTGATCAACTACTACATGTTCGGCATCATGGTGCCGTTCCTCGCGTGCTACCTGGCGATTCGCTATGTGGGCGGCGACCGGGTGGTCCGGCGGACCGGGGCCGGGCGGTTCGCGGTCAAGTGCGGGGCGGCGCTCGGGGTCGGGATCGCGATCGCCGGCGTGCTGTTGTTGCCGACCTACTACGGGCTGGTCAACGGGCGGACGAATGTGCTGGGGCAGGACCCGATACCGGTGCCGCTGCCGTGGTCGACGCAGGCCGCGCGGTTGTTCGGCGGGACCTTCGACTGGTTCCAGGGCAGTCCCAACCTGGCGGCCGGGACGGCGGTCCTGGTGGCCGCCTCGCTCTTCCCGTTCCTGCGCCGAATACCGAGGCGGGAGCGGCTCGGCTTCGTGGCGTTGGCCGCGCTGTTGATGGCCGCCTCCCAGAACCAGATCGTCTACCTGCTCTTCCACGACGGTGAGCGGCCCAACGCCTTCCCGTTCCGTTACGGCTTCATGGTCGCCGCGCTGTTGGTGATGCTCGGCTATCGGTCGGTGACCGAACTGCGCCAGACCGAGGCCGCCACCGCGGGACGCCTGTTGTTCCGGGTGACGGTGTTCTGGCTCGGGGCGCTGATCGTGGTGGTGCACTTCGAGCGCAGTCTGATGACGCCGTATCTGGCCGGTACCGCGGCGCTGGGCCTGGTGCTCGGCGCGGTCGGCATCGGGTTGGCCACCGGACTGCGGCGGGTGCCGCGCCGGGTCATGGCCCGGGCGACCGCGTTGCTGGCCGTCATCATGGTGGTGGACTGCGGGGTGGCCGCCGCGGAGGAGTCCTCGGGGATGCAGTATCCGGGGCGCGGGACGTGGAACGTCCATCCGACGCCCGACTGGAACACCGCGATGAAGTCCACGGCCCCGCCGTCCGGGCAGTTCTTCCGTTCCGACGGCCTCTACGTCAACTTCCTGAACGGTCTGGAGCGGTCGCAGAACGAGTCACTGCGCGACGGCAACTTCGCCCAGAACCACTTCAGCTCGCTGAGCAGCGGCATGCTCCACGACGCCGAGTTCGACCTGGGCTTCACCGAGCACATCTACCGGGTCTGGGCCGACCACACCGGCTCCACCCTGCTCACCGACGCGCTGCTGGACTTCAAGTACCTGGTCACCACCTCGCCGGGGCTGGACCGCGCCGACACGCAGCTGGTCCACAGCTGGCCCACCGCCGACGTCTACGAGAACACCGCGACGCTGCCGGTCGGCTTCCTGGCGCCGGCCACGATGCCGCGCGAGCTGAACCACGACGACCCGTTCACCGCGCAGGAGCAGCTGTTCGACATGCCGGGGGCGTTCGCCGACCCGTGCCAGCCGGTCCCGACGGTCACCGGGGCGACCCAGGACGTCTCGCCGACCGGCGAGCTGATGTACACCAAGCGGCAGGGGCAGCAGAAGGTCACGGTCACCTGGCACTGCCACGCCACCGACGCCCAGGAGCTGTACGTCTGGTCCAAGCGGATGCCGTGGGCCGGGCAGTATCCGGGCTCCGGGATCTTCAACCTCCAGGTCGACGGCGGCAAGCCGGTCGACTACCCCAACGTCTACGACAACGGGATCCACGACCTGGGCACCCGCGCCGACACCGACTTCACGGTGACGCTGACCACCAAGCTGGGCCTGTTCACGGTGCCCGAGCACTTCGTCCGCGGGCTGGACGTGGCGCAGGTGAACGCGAAGGTCGCCGAGCTGGCCCAGCACGGGCTCTACGACGTGCACACCACGGACACCTCGCTGTCCGGCAGCATCGACGCCGACCGGGCCGGGACGGTGTTCATGTCGGTGCCGGCCATCAAGGGCTGGGGCGATGTGAAGGTGGACGGCAAGCCGGTGTCGGCGACCATCCTCGCCTCGGCGTTCCTCGGGATCCCGGTGCCCGCCGGGCATCACACGATCACCATGTCGTTCAGCCCGCCCGGTCTGCACATGGGCATGGGGCTGACGGCGGTCGGCCTGGTGATGCTGTTCGGGCTCTACAAACGCGATCAGCGCGGACGCGAGCGCGGCGCTCCGCCCGGGGGCAGGGTCAGGGCACTGATACAGCGGGTCGACGTCCACCGGACGGCGCCGGTGTCCGGTGTCCCGTCGCCCCGTTTCGTGCCGCCTCAAGAGGATCCTGTGGAGCCGGTGCCGGTGGCCATCGCCGACGAGACCGAGGAGGTGCAGGCGTGAGCAGCGTGGCCGAGACGTCGGCACCGGCCGCCGCGACGGCGCCATCGACGCTGGGCGAGCGGGCCGAGCGGTGGGCGCTGGACCTGCCCGGCCGGATCAGGGCCCTGCCTTACTTCGCGCCGCTCGCGGTGGTGGCGGTGACGTTCCTGGTGAACGTCGGCATCGTCCTGGTGATGTGGGGCCGGCTCGGCTACGGCGCCTTCGACCTGACGATCTTCGACCAGGCGGTCCGCAACTACTCGCAGTTCCACCTGCCGTACGTCCCGGTGAAGGGCGCCTACGCCGGCACCGGCGTGGACTTCCTCCAGCTCGGCGACCACTTCTCGCCGATCAACGCGGTGGCCGCGCCGCTGTACTGGATCTGGTCCGACGTCCGGATGCTGCTGTTCCTCCAGGCGGCGCTGTACGCGGCGGCGGCCGGGGTGATCTGGGCCTACGCCAAGGACGCGCTGGGCCGCACCAGCGCGAACTTCGTCGGCGTCGCCTTCGGCCTGTCCTGGGGCATCCAGGAGGCCACGCTGGTCGGCTACCACGAACTGGACTGGGCCGTCCTGATCGTCCCGCTGGCCCTGCGCCGGCTCCAGCTGGGCAAGCCGCGCCAGGCGCTGGCCATCGCGTGCGTCCTGTTCCTCGTCAAGGAGGAGATGGGCCTGGTCGTCGCGGTCTTCGGCCTGCTGCTGTGGCTGCGCGGCGAGCGCAGGCTGGCGGTGGTCGCCGCGGTGAGCGGGGTGATCTGGTCGGCGATCGCGATCACCGTGCTGGTGCCGAAGATCGGCGGGATGCACAACCAGTACTGGAGCTACAACTCGCTGGGCAAGAACCCGAAGCAGGCCGGGCTGCACGTCCTGGAGCACCCGCTGTCGACGCTGCACCTGCTGGTGTCCAACAGCGACAAACAGGACCTGCTGATCTGGCTGCTCGCGGTCTCGGCCGGGGCGTGTCTGCTCTCGCCGATCACGTTGCTCGTCGTGCCGCCGCTGTTGCTGCGGATGCTGTCGGACACCGCGACGTACTCGGAGCCGAAGTACCACTACAACGCGCCGCTGATGGGGATCCTGCTGCTGGCCGGCGTTGAGGGCGTCGCGAAGGTCATGCGGTGGCTGGACCGGGTGGAGGCCGTCGGCGCGATCGACGGGGGGCTTGAGGTGGAGCCCGCGGAGCCCGCGGAGCCCGCGGAGCCCGCAGGATCGCCGGAGTCGGCGGAACCGAAGCAGCCCGGCGAGCTCTCGAAGCTGTTCCTGCGGATCTGGCTGGCCGCGATCACCGCGGTGCTGGTGATCGGCATCCAGTACCACGGCTACGACACCCTGACCGCCACCAGCTCCCCGGCCGAGAACGCGTTCCGGGCCGCCGCGAAGACCGCCGTGGCGATGATCCCGGAGAACGCGACGGTCGAGTCGGAGAGCGCGATCGCGGTCCCGCTGAGCGCGCGGACCAGGAACCTGGTCCTGGCCGAGCCGGGCAAGCCGCACGGCTCGCGCTGGGTGGTGCTGGGCAAGGCCTCGCCGATCGACTGGCCGTGGGTGAGCGGGTCCCAGGTGGAGAAGGCCCGCCGGTGGTACCTGGCGCACGGCTACGTGACCCGGTTCAGCCGCGACGGCGTCTACGTGCTTTACCGCACCGGTCCGGTGCCGGCCGGGATCGACAACGTGTGGGGCCAGCGGCCGCAGTGAGCCGCCGGCCGTCGGCCCCGGCTCGGTCACCTGCTCAGCCGATCTACTCGGCCTGGTAACTGAGCAGATCCCCGGGCTGGCAGCCGAGCTCCCGGCACAGCGCTGTCAGGGTGCTGAAACGCACGGCCTTGGCCCGGCCGTTCTTCAGCACCGACAGGTTCACCACGGTCACCCCGACCCGGTCGGCGAGCTCGGTCAGCGTCATGCCGCGCTCAGCGAGCAGCCGGTCGAGGTGGACGCCGATGGAATGGGCGTCGGCGTCGTCCGGTGGCATCAGACGACGCCCTCCAGGTCCTCGCGCATGGCGCTGCCGACGCGCATGATGCGGGCCAGGGACAACAGGGCCAGGCCGGCGAACAGCGCGACCCATCCCGGGACCCACTGGATCTCCGACGGGCCGTCAGTCATAGTGGCCCACAGTTTACGGTTGGCGTAGACCGTGATGGTCGGGCCGAGGATGGACTCGACCGACAGGAACCAGCCGAGGACGCGCATCCGGGTTCCGATGCCGGGACTGTAGAGGCCGAACCGCTCGGCTTGCCGGAGCACCAGGTAGGTCAGCAGCACCAGGGTGAGGAGCGTGACCGCCCCGGGGAGTTGGCTGAGCGAGTACCACCAGCGCTGGACGGTGGTCGCGTTGTGGGCGCACAGCTGAATGGTGTCTGGGCTCACAGTCACCCCGGTGCGGAGCGGCATCCACGGGGACGGCTGGATCTGGGTGCCGACGTCCTTGCTGGTCGTGCAGATGTCGCCGGACTGTCCCCAGCCCAGGAAGGTGGCCTTGCCGAACAGCGCGCCGATGGCAGCCGCCGCGAACCCCAGCACCAGCAGGCTCAGCACCATCCCGTTGATGGTCGCCAGCGGTTCCAAAGGGTTCCGGACCTTCGTCCGCCTCGCCAGTACGCCCCGCATGACCGCCCCCGTATCGAATGTCGATGTTATCGATAAACGATGGCATCGTTAATCGATATCCGCAAGACCCTGACAGGCTCGCCTGAGCAATCGCCACCCCGCCCGGTGTTGACGCCGATCAAGGGGGGCGCGCTACGGTGTCCGTGCAAACCACATACACGCGGGAGCTCGGGCGAACCGGGCTGAGAGGACGGCTGGCGCCGTCGACCGCCGAACCTGTCCGGGTAATGCCGGCGTAGGGAGCGCAGCCATGACGGCTGTCAACGACGTGTCCGCATCATCGGAATCCTCCGCTTCATCCGCTTCTCGCAAGACTTACCTGTCCTCCGCCGCGCGCGCGGACCTGCGCATCCCCATGCGCGAGATCGCACTGACCAACGGCGACTCCGTCGTCCTCTACGACACCTCCGGCCCCTACACCGACCCCGAGGTGCGCACCGACGTGCGCTTCGGTCTGCCCGCGCTGCGCGGTCCGTGGGTCGCCGAGCGCGGCGACACCGAGGAGTACCGGGGCCGCACCTGGCAGCCGACCGACGACGGGCTGAAGTCCGCCGACCTGCGCAATCTCGACGCGGTGTTCTCCGGCGGGCGCAAGCCGCTGCGCGGGGCCGAGGGCCGGGGCGCGGTCACCCAGCTCGCCTACGCCCGGCGCGGGGTGATCACCGCCGAGATGGAGTACATCGCGGTGCGCGAGGGGCTCAGCGCCGAGTTCGTGCGGGACGAGGTGGCGCGCGGCCGGGCGGTGATCCCGGCCAACGTGAACCACCCCGAGGCCGAGCCGATGATCATCGGCCGCAACTTCCTGACCAAGGTGAACGCCAACATCGGCAACTCCGCGGTGGCCTCCTCGATCGAGGAGGAGGTGGACAAGATGGTGTGGGCCACGCGTTGGGGCGCCGACACCGTGATGGACCTGTCCACCGGCCGCAACATCCACACCACCCGGGAGTGGATCCTGCGCAACAGCCCGGTCCCGATCGGCACCGTGCCGATCTACCAGGCGCTGGAGAAGGTCAACGGCAAGGCCGAGGACCTGTCCTGGGAGGTGTTCCGGGACACCGTGGTCGAGCAGTGCGAGCAGGGCGTGGACTACATGACGATCCACGCCGGCGTGCTGTTGCGCTACGTCCCGCTGACCGCGACCCGCAAGACCGGCATCGTCTCGCGCGGCGGCTCGATCATGGCGGCCTGGTGCCTGGCGCACCACGAGGAGAACTTCCTCTACACCAACTTCCGTGAGCTGACCGAGATCCTGGCGCGCTACGACGTCACCTACTCCCTCGGCGACGGCCTGCGGCCCGGCTCCATCTACGACGCCAACGACGCGGCCCAGTTCGCCGAGCTGACCACGCTCGGCGAACTGTCGAAGATCGCCCGCGAGCTCGGCGTGCAGGTGATGATCGAGGGCCCGGGCCACGTCCCGATGCACAAGATCAAGGAGAACGTGGAGCTCCAGATGGAGCTGTGCGACGAGGCGCCGTTCTACACCCTCGGCCCGCTCACCACCGACATCGCCCCCGGCTACGATCACATCACCTCCGCCATCGGGGCGGCGATGATCGGCTGGTACGGCACCGCGATGCTCTGCTACGTGACGCCGAAGGAGCACCTGGGCCTGCCCAACCGGGACGACGTCAAGCAGGGCCTGATCGCCTACAAGATCGCCGCCCACGCCTCGGATCTGGCCAAGGGCCACGAGGGCGCGCAGCGCTGGGACGACGCGCTGTCCGACGCCCGCTTCGAGTTCCGCTGGGAGGACCAGTTCAACCTCGCCCTGGACCCGGACACCGCCCGCGCGTTCCACGACGAGACGCTCCCGGCCGTCGGGGCGAAGACCGCGCACTTCTGTTCCATGTGCGGCCCGCACTTCTGCTCCATGAAAATCACCCAGGACGTCCGCAAGTACGCCGAGGAACACGGTCTGGACACCGACGAGGCGCTGTCCGCCGGCATGGCCGAGAAGTCGGCCCAGTTCGCGGCCTCCAGCCACGAGGGCGTGTACCTGCCGCTGGTGGACTGAGCCGAGGGGGCTGAGCCGAGGGGCTGAGCCGACAGGCAGACCAGCCCCAGAGCAAACAGGGCCCGCATATACCGGAGATGATTCGATATATGCGGGCCCTGTGATGTGCCGACGGTGACCCACCATACACGGGTTTCGTCAGAGCGTTGCCAGACTGGCCGGAACGCCGCGACGCTGGTGCCCATGGCATCCTCCCCTGCATGGACCGCGCCCGCGGTGGACCGGCGCGAGAACGTCCCCTTCGACACCGAACGCGAGAGCCTGGACCACTTCCTGGACTGGCAGCGCGAGACGCTGCTCTGGAAGTGCGAAGGGCTGACCGGCGGGCAACTGGCTTCCCGGCCGCTGCCCACCACCGAGCTCTCGCTGGCCGGCCTGATCCGGCACATGGCCGCGGTGGAGCGCTGGTGGTTCCGCATCCACTTTCTGGGCGAGAAGTCGCTGGCGATCCTTTACGAGACCGAGGAAGACCGCGACAGCGACTTCCACGCGGCCGACGCCGATAGTGCCGAGGCCGACTACGCGATCTACCTCGAAGAGGTCGAGCAGGTCCGGCGGGCGATCGCCGGCCACGGCCTGGACGAGATGTTCGAGAGCCGGCGCGGGCGGATGCTGACGCTGCGCTGGGTCTGTCTGCACATGATCCAGGAGTACGCGCGCCACCTCGGGCACGCCGATCTGCTGCGGGAGGCGATCGACGGGGCGACTGGGTACTGAGCGGCGTCCGACGGGGTCTGGTGCCTGCGTGATCGCGCTGGTCCCGGTCCCGGCGTGGCCCTGAGGAGCCGCGGCTACTGTAGTCCCCATGCCAAGCCCCAGGCCCGCGATCCGTTCCAGGCGCGCACGCTGTACCAGGTCCGCGACCTATGCCAGCACAGCGCTCGCCTTGGCCCTGTCCGTCATGCTCTCCGGGTGCGGCGGGGGCTCCACTCCGCCGCCGTTGTCGCCGGTGGCGTCCGGCTCGTCGAGCGGGGCCGCCGCCCCGACCGGCAGTGCCCAGGGCTTCGTGGTGCCCGGCGTGCCGGATCCGTGCGGGCTGATCTCGGCCGACCAGGTGGCCAACATCGGGCACCTGCCGGATGGTTCGAAGTCCGGCGCCATAGCGTCCACGAGCGGCGGCCGCAGCTGTGCCTACAACTCCGGGCACCCGGACATGGTGACCATCTCGCTGACCGCGGTCACCAAGGGCGGCTTCGACGCGTTCCGGGCCACCATCCCGGCGGGCACCATCACCGATGTGCCGGGCCTGGGCGACGAGGCCTACCGCAGCAGCCAGACCCCGGGCGTGATCGACGTGTTCAAGAACGGCTTCGACCTGAACATCGCGGTGATCCACGCCGACAGCTACGCCAGTGCCTCGGATGATGCCAAGGCACTGGCGCAGGCGGCCGTCGGCAAGGTCTGAGCCGGCGGAAGGATCGCGGAAGGACCGAGGGCCGGCTAGGCCTTCTTCGACGCCGAGGGTGACGGCGATGGCGAAGCCTTGGGCGCGGCCGGCGCACCCGGCGCACCGGGCGGCGGGGGGACCGCGGGCGCGTTCTTGTCCGGCACCGGCGGCAGCCCGACCAGCGTGTTCTGGTACGCCACCACCTGCTGCCAGGCCCGGGCCTGGGCGTTGGCCGAGGCCAGGTTCGGCGGCAGCCAGAGGTCCTTCACGGTCTGGGTCGAGTAGCCCAGGGCCTTGAGGTCGCTCTGGCTCGGCATCCACATCGTGGCGCCGGGCGCCGCGCTGCCGCCGGGTACCTCGCGGAGCTGGGCGTCCATCGCGGTGTGGAACTTGGCGGCGTCCAGCCCGGAGTCGGTGTAGAGCTTGGCCTCGGCGGTCTGCTGCTGTGCGGTGGCGGTGCCGGTCTCGCTCAGGTCCGGCACGTAGCCCAGCCACGAGCCCGAGCCGGTGCTGCGCCGGGAGGCGGCGGCCGGGAACCAGTAGTCCGCGCACGGTCCCGCGCACGCCCCGTCGATCAGCAGGCTGAGCTTGCGGTCGTGGATGGTCTGGCCGATGGCCAGGCCCTGGGCCAGGTCGCCGCCGGTCACCGTGACCTGCACGGTGTTCGCGCCCGAGCCGAGCGCCGAGGCGAACTGCGCGGCGCTGTCCGGGGTCACCGTGCCGACCAGCGCGACCGTGCCGCCGTCGCGCGTCCAGTGCCCGGCCGCGTGGCCCTTGGTCACGGCGTCGGCGGTCGGCAGCGCGCCGATCTTGTAGGGATCCGGCTTGGCGGACGTGCCGGAGCAGCCGGCCAGCAGCGCGGCGGCGGCGACCGCGGTCAGGCCGAGGCCCGCGCACGCCGGGACCCCGCGGGATGTCAGGAATCTGCGCATACCGCCCATATTGGCGCCGCGCACGGCCCGGGCCGGGGAGACTCGCCGCCGCCGGGTGTACGCGTCACCGTGCCGGGGCTTCGGCCGCGGTGGGTCCGGGTCCAGCCGTCCCCGGCCGGACCCTGCTCAGCCCTGCGGTCGCGGCGGTATCGACGGCAGCGGGCTGATCAGGCACGGACCCCCCAGGAACGTCCCGGTGTCCATGTTCACCGCGCGCCCCTCGGCGTAGATCATCGGCCCGGTGATGTCCTCGGCCGGGATGTCGAACACCAGCGGGATCGGCGAGTGCCCGTGCACGATCTGCGAGCCGCCGTACTCGGCCAGGAACTCCAGCGCGTTGGTGCCGTCGTCGGCGAACGAGAACCGGGCGGTCACCAGGTGCGTGAGCCGGTCCCAGGCCTCCAGGTCGGTGTACTCGCGCAGGACCGCCTGCACCGTGGCGTTCACCGTGGCGATGTCGCCGCCGAGCTCGCGGTAGGAGATGGTGTCCGAGTGGACCAGCAGGTGGTCGTCGACCAGCGCCATCGCCGGAAGCGATGCCAGCCACTGCGCGTGCTCCTCGGTCAGCGCGCGCAGGTCCTTGGGCTGGCCGCCGTTGCCGAGCCACCGCTCCTGGAACTTGTCCGCGCCCGGACCGGTCAGCCGGTAGGACGCCAGCAGCATGACCTCGTGGTTGCCGAGCAGGCAGTCGACGCGCCCGCCGTGCTCGGGGGCCTGCTTCTGCAGCCGCATCACGGTGTCGATGACGCCGATACCGTCCGGACCGCGGTCGAACAGGTCGCCGAGGAACCACAGCCAGGCCGAACCGGCGGCCCACTCGCCGTCGGCGTCGGTGATCCCGCTGCGGAACAACGAGGCCTGCAACTGCTCCGCGCAGCCGTGCACATCGCCCGTGACGTAGACCGGCCCGGCGGGCACGGGTCCGTTGATCCCGACCGTAGCGTCGAGCGTCAGGTCCATGGTGTCGTCGATCTCCAGGGTCATGGCCAAGGGATCGCCTTCGGGCATCGGCGGCGTCATGCAGGCCAGGCTAACGACAATGTGGCTTGTAGGTACACATCGGTGGCGGCCCGGGTTTTCCAGAAAGTCGCCGTAAGTGAATAGCACTGCGCCGGGCATGCACACCGGAGTACGGTCGGTGACGAGGAGAGTGGTCTTCAGTGGCGTTCCGGGAGTTGAAGCCGGAGAGGGCCGCGGCGGGGAGCAGTCTGCGGACTGTCAACGCCAGCGTGCAGTCGGCTTGGGCCGCTCAACGCAGGAAACGCATCAAGAATTCGCTGTGGTGGGCACTGCCCATGATCGTGGTGTGCGGGATCGTCGGGTCGGCGATGACCCGCCGCGGATATTTCGGTGTGGGCTTCGCGGTACTGGTGGGGCTGGCGTTGGCCGACGTGGCCTACACCAAGCCCGGACACGTGAGCCTGGCCGGCCGGCGGGCCTTCGGCGAGGCGGCCACCGCCCGGGCGATCAAACCTTTGAGGTTCCAGGGCTTCACCGCCCTGCACGACCGCCGGCTGGCCGCCAACGCGGTGGCCGGGATCCCGCCGGTGGACATCGAGCACCTGCTGATCGGCCCGGCCGGAGTGTTCCTGCTGGACTCCAAGAACTGGACCTCGGGCCCGGCGCCGCAGATGATCGGCAACAAGCTGTTCGTCGGGATGGACGACCGGGAGTCCACGCTCAAGCGGCTGGGTCTGGAGGCCCAGAACCTCACCAGCGCGCTGGGCCGGAGCCTGCCCTCCGGGGTCAAGGTGGAGCCGGTCCTGGTGGTGCACGCCAAGGACCTGCAGCCGACCCCGCGCTTCCTGGAGGGGGTCACCATCCTGCTCCCGGACCAGCTGGTCCCGACCTTCAGCACCATGCGCCAGCGAATGACCGCGACCCAGGCCGCGAAGCTGGCCGGCACCCTGGACACCCTGCTGCCGACCCGGACCGGGGACAAGGCGATCCGGAAGTGAGCGCGGCGGCCGGCGCCGTGCGCTGAACCGAGCCGATCGCGCTCCGCATCAGCCCTGCTCCGCAATAACCCTGCTCCGGGTTAGCAGTGCTCCGCGTCAGCCCTGCTCCGCACCGCCGGGCGCCTCGGTGTCGCCCTCGACGAACGGCGCCAGCGTCTCCAGGCTCCAGGTCAGCTCACCGCTCTCCAACTCCGCCACCACACCCTCGATCCACCGCAGCTCGGCCTCGGTGACCGCGACCAGGTACTCGTCGTCCAGCAGCGTCACCTTCGGCAGGCCGTACCCCTGGGCGTCGGCCAGCCCCTGCTTCGCCGCGGCCAGCGTCTTCGCCACCGCGTCGTGCCGCTCGCGCAGCGCGGCCAGCACGGCGTCCGGCCCCAGCATCATCAGGAAGGACAGAGCGGCGGGGAACTCCGGGTACTCCGGCCGCGGCACCCGCACGATGTCGTCGATCCACGCCTGCGCCGCCTCCCGCCCGGCGTCGGTGAGCTCGTAGACGGTCCGCTCCGGGTACTGCTGGTCGCGCTCGGTCTCCCGGACCGCGATCAGCCCGGCCGCGGTCAGCCGCTCCATCGTCTTGTACAGGCTCGCGCGCTGGCCGACGTTGACGACGTTCTCCTTGCCCCATTCCTTGAGCAGCCGCTGCACGCCGTACGGGTGCAGCGGCTTGTAGCCGAGAAGGGCGAGGACCGCGAGGGCCAGCGGGGAGCGGCGGGTCGCCGCCGCCGCCGGGGTCTGAGCTGCTGCCATGCCGTCATCATAGCCATCGGAAGACTAGTCGCAAGATGTCTAGTTGACATGAAACTAGTGTCATTGACACTATCGAATCAACGCGCCGAACCCCGGCCCCTCCCAGAGGGCAGAACCCGAGGAGCACCCGAGATGACCAGCACGAACTCCACCGCCGCGACCACCACCCGCACCGTCGCCGAGGCCGCCGCCGAACCGGTCCGGCTGCACGCCGACCACACCGCGGTCAAGCGCCTGGGCAACTGGAGCACCGCCGAGCGCTTCGAGGTCCGGGCCCGCCGCGGCTCGGTCGTGCTCGACCTGCGCTCGCCGCACCTGCCGGCCGGCGAACTGGTCGTAGACCTGGACCTGGACCGGGCGATGCTGAAGCTGCTGCTGCCCGACGACGCGGTCGTCGACCAGCGCGGCATCGCCTGGAGCGGCAGCGGCAAGGTGAAGGACGGCGTCGGCCGGCAGAACGCGCGCAAGGGCGAGCCGGCCGAGGCCGCCGACGGCGTCCGCCGGGTCCGGCTGACCGGCCGGATCCACAGCGGCGAGGTGCGTGTGGCGCGCGGCGGCGTGGCGATGCTCGCGGCGATGTTCAGCCGCGAGTACGTCGAGGACGTCAAGAAGGCCCGGCGCGAGGGCGCCTGGCCGACCGTGGACGACCCGACCCGCGTCCCGAAGAACGCCTGATCGCGAGCGCCTGGGCGCAAAGGCGCCTACCAGGCCGCGCGACCGAAGCGGCGCGCCTCCCATTCGGGAGACGCGCCGCTTCGGCGTCCGCCGGACGGTGTCAGCCGTCCGCGGTCATCGGCTCATCGGACGACGATCCCGATGGACCCCAGACACATGGCGGTGTTGTTGTCGGCCGCGGTAGCCGAACCGAAGAAGCCCGTTACCTCCTGGCTCTGCGGACTCGCGGCCCGCAGGGTGAAGGTCTGGACGTTCGAGGTCGAGGCCCCGCTGCCGAAGACCTCGCTGACGGCACCGCTGCGCTGGTGGAACTGGATCTTGGTGATGTACCGGCCGCCGTACCAGGTCCCGAACTCGCCGGAGATCCCGACCAGCGGGTCCTCCTCGCTGAAGGTGAGCGTCGTCTTCGGCGCGCTGCCGACCGGCACCCCGTTGCCGCCGCGGAGCGGGTCGGCGGTCCCGTCCCCGTGAGTGGCGTGGATGCCGTCGATGATCTCGCCGTGGTAGACGTCGACGCTGCCGATCCGCTCGGTCGAGGACGTGTCGTCGAACGGGTTGCCCGGCGCGCCGGCCGGACCCATCCTCACCGCGGGCGCCGCCGGGTCGTCTTGCGCAGTCCGGGCGTGCGGGCCGGCGTACCGCCACAGCGGTTCCCAGTAGGCCTTGAGTAGTTCGGCCACGGCCTCGGGGCCCTCGATGAGGTAGTTGAACTCCGACAGGGAGCCCGGGTACAGGTTGTCCGACCCGACGACGTAGGCCTCGTCGTCGATGATCATCAGCTTGGAATGGTTGCCGGGGGCGGACGGGACCTTGTCGTAGACGTAGCCGCTCGCGTTGAGGACGGAAGTCGCCGCGCTGCCGATCACGCCCTTAACGGGGGGCTGCTCGCTCAGCGGCGGTTGTTTGAGGGTGGCGGTGTATCCGTCCTTGGACAGCCCGGGCCACTTGTAGGTGTCGCCCTCCACGTTGTTCGCCGGGGGTACGGCGTCTGTGTAGTAGAAGGGTGCGACCGCCAACCGGCTCAGCGCTTCGGCGCGGGCCCCGCCCGGGTCCGGCAACACGGCGTCGGTCTGGACGTCGTGCGTCATGTAGTACCGCATCAGGTCGAAGGTGCGGACCGCGCCGGACCCGAACGAGTACTGGTCGCCCTCGGCGCCGGCCCCCGCGTCCAGCGGCGAGACGACCACCTGCACGGTCAGTTCCTTGGTGGCCAGCAGCGCCTGGATGAGCCACTGGCAGACGACGTGGTCCGACCAGTTCTTCTTCCACGCGCTGATCAGGTCCATCTGCGACATCTTGATGGTGCGCTTCGCGCCCAGGATCAGCTGCTGCTTCATCAGCTCGGACGCGTTCTGGAAGTCCGTGCCGTCGCGCCAGTACTTACCCACCGCCAGCATCCCGGTGGCCGGCTTGTACTCGTTGAGCGCGTCGTACTCCGTGTACATCACGCGGATCGGGAAGACGTCCGCGGTGAGGCCGGGGAGCGTCTGCAGATCCTGGCCGCGGATGTCGCCGGGCGCGGGGCCGGTGGGCGGCACGATCGCCGTCGCGGCGGGCTTGGGGTCCTCGTCGTGCAGCTTGACGATCGCCGCCTGCTGGTCGCCGACGTACTTGACGGCCGCCGGCGTGGTGAGCGGGTTGCTCGGCCGGGACGTGGCGGGGTCGCGGTTCTGCCATGTCAGCTTCACCGGATCCAGCTGCTCGGAGCTGAGCAGGTCGTTGCCGACCGCCCACAGCTGGTCCAGGTAGCTCTGCGCGCCGGCCGCCCCGGGGCCGTGGACGACGACCGAGGCGTCGTGGACCGGCGGGTAGCTGCGGAACAGGTCCATGTTCAGGTTGTGGCCGCCGGCCAGCGCGGTCGTCCCGTCGACGACGACGATCTTGGAGTGGTTCCAGGTCATCTTCGTGTCGTCGCTGGAGAACATGCTGTCGTTGCCGAAGACCTTCAGCTGGAGCGCGTCCAGGAAGCCCTCCCGGAGGCGGTAGAACCGGCCCAGCCAGATGTCCGGCGGCTTCTCCCAGGCCTGGCTCCGATCCCGCACCAGGCGGATCAGGGCCTGCTTGAAGAGCGTGTAGTTCGTCGGCTCGCCGACCGGCACCATCGGTGTCTGGCCGAACAGGAACCGGAACTGGGTCGGGGCGGTCCGGCCCGAGCGCGCGCTCAGCGCGGTGTCCATGGCGCCGATGATGACGCCGGCCCAGTCCGGGTCCGGGCAGTTCAGCGACGATATGTCGCAGCGGTAGAACGACTTCTGGACGCACTCCTCCAGCGCCCGCTCGAAGTCGGCCTGCCGGGCCCAGGACTGGTCCATGATGCCGGGGCCGAACGGCTGGCCCCACACCCGCGGGGTATCCATCAGCCGGACGTAGCCGCGTCCAGAGCGAGCGCTGAAGTAGCCCTTTACCTTCTGTTGCACACTGTCGATCTCAGTCATGGCTTCTCTCGCTCTCCTCTACAGGAAGGTCCATCGAACCCAGCCACCGTCCTTGGCGGCGGCCGCGGTGACCGGATAGGGCTGCCGGTAGGGCGGGTCGCCGACCACGTCCTCGAGGTAGTAGGTGTTCCACGGGATGCTCCCGGAGATCGAGGACACGCGCCGGACGTACGGACGCAGCGGTTTCACGCTGTCCCGCAACGGACCGCCGGCCATCGCGTCGAGCTGTGCGTGGTCGAGGTGGATCTCCTGCCGCAGCTGGAGTGCGGGCTGTTCGACCGCCGACTTCGCGGCGAAGGCCGTCCCCCACTCGGTGAGGTAGGCCCGGGCCAGCTTGTAGACCAGCTGCCCGACCCGCCCGACGCTCGGGCTGAGGTTGGCCGGGTCGTACTGGCCGTCGGCGGTCGTGTTGCCGGCGACCGTCCCGTGCCGCCCGCGGCACGCGAACAGCTTGTACTCGGTGGGCTGCGCCGCGCCGCTCTTGGGCGGCGCCAGCGGGTCGGTGAGCTGGTAGTTGTCGGCCAGACTCATCCAGTCGCCGCCCAGCGTCAGGGCCTGGGTGCTCCCGGCCATCCGCGCGTTGGGCCGCGGCACCACGCCGTTGAACCCGGTGTCCAGGTGGTCCCACGCGGTGACGCCGACGTAGGAGGCGACGTTCGGCGAGAGCTGGGTGAGGATCCCGTACCAGGTGCCCGGGCCCGGCACCGGGTCGATCGCGAGGATGCGCACCGGGATGTTCTTCACCTCCGGCGAGCCGTACGCCTGCAGGAACCAGGCGGCCATGACGCATTCCACGGCGCCCCGGCTGTGCCCGATGAAGTTGTACGCCTGCGCCCCGCTGGCCGCCGCGAGGTTCGCGCCGTGCAGCGCGAGGGCCGCGGCCTCCCAGCCGGTGAGCGACGAAGTCGTCGAACGCCGGTCACCGCCGGAGTACTTCTGCGCCTCGTTGAGCAGATCGCCGGGCACCTTGAGCGGACCGCTCAGCATCAGCGGTTCACTGGTGTTGCCGGGCTGGCTCCAGTCGTTCTGTCCCACCCCGCGCACGGTCACGCTGGGCCCGGTGGCGTGCAGATCGCCGGAGATCTCCTTGTGGACGCGGACCGGGATGTAACCCGTCGCCGGGTCGTAGATCCGCAGATCGCTGTCGCTGCGTGAGGCCTCACCCTCGTCCCGGGTGCAGGCCGTCCCGCAGAAAGACACGGTGAACACGGTCATTCGATCGCCCTTCCCTTCACTGAGCTGGGCTTTTTCCCTCTTTGTGAGCGGAGCGTATCTCGGTATCACCGGCCATCACAGACATCAGGTGATGATTCAGTCAGCGATATCGGAACCCTGACATAAAGGTCCTCATCTAACAACTACGAACCCTGATATACCGGTCGGCCCCTGTGCTGCGATGACCGGTCGAACCGGGTCGGAATAGCGAGGAACCCGCAGGTGAATTGTGAAGATGATCTATATAGGGGGTACCTCGGATACCGGAGGGGGCGGCAGCGGCGTTGGATGGGGAGGCCACCTGTGGGTCCGGCGGGCGGCGGTGCGGGATCCAGCGAGGATCCGGGTTTTGACCGTTCCTTGATTCGGTCTCGGCTACCGCCGATCCAGGGCGCCCCCTACGCTTGCCGCGTGAAAAACGGAATCCGCGAACAGGGGGGCGGCATGAGTTGGAAGCACGTCCAGTCCTGGGCGGACAAGCACCCTGTGCCCTCCGTGGCGATCGGCGGTGCCGCGGCCGTCATCGTGCTCGGCCTGATCGGTCTGCTGGTCTGGAAGCTGCACGGCAAGGACCGCTCGGTCAAGGTCCGCGGCCTGGTGGCGCTCGGGACGCTGATGGCCACCATGGTCCAGGCCTCGGGGATGTGGCACTTCTTCGGCGACGTCATGCACATGTCGCTGGCGTACAAGATCGTCATGTTCCCGTTCCTGGAGATCCTGATCCTGGCCTTCGGCCTCAAGGCGCTGGAGAAGGCCGAGGAGGCGGGCAACTGGCTGATCTACGCCGCGATGCTGTGGATCCTGGCGATCTCCTCCGGCGGCATGTCGGCTTCCGACTCCTCCGGATTCCGTGAGGGCCTGTTCCGGCTCCTGGTCGCGGTGGTCATCGCCGTCCTGTGGACCCTGGACCTGCTGGACTTGTGGCTCAAGGCCCGTAAGAAGAAGGCCGACGAGGCGGGCCGGCCGCTGGAGAAGGTCCGGTGGCGCTTCACCCCGCGCGAGCTCGGCATCCGCCTGGGCCTGGCCTCGGCGGACGACTCGACGCTGTCCGACCTGGACGCCAACCGGCACTTCGAGCGCTACCTGCGGGTCTCGGACAAACTGAGGATCCTCAAGGAACACAACGCCCGGGACGGCGCGATCCACCGCATCGCCGCCCGCGAGGCGAAGGCCAAGGCCCGACTCCAGCGGCACGCGCGTCTGCACGCCGATCCCAGTGCCCTGATGAACGCCCTGGGGGCCCAGGCCGTGGCGGACGCCCAGGTCCGGCTCGGCATCGACGAGGCGCAGACCGAGCTCCGCCAGGCCCGGCAGCGGGCCGAGGAGAGCGCGGCCGAAGCCGACCAGCTCAATGAACTGCTGAGGACCGAGCGGGACGCCGCGGCCAAGGCGGCGCAGGAGGCGGCGGCGAAGATCGAAGAGCTCGCCGCGTCGCTGAAGGCCGACCAGGCGCAGGCGGCCTCGGCGGCGGAGCGGGACCGGTCCGAACTCGCCCAGGAGCTGACGGAGCTGCGCGCCGAGCTGGAGGCGGCCCGAGCCCGGACCGGCGAGGCGGATCTGGAAGTCGAGAAGAGCCTGCGGGCTCGGCGTGAGCTGGTCGCCGACCTGGAGATCGAGCGGCGCGAGCGGATCCACATCGAGGAGCTGCGGACCCAGGACGACAAGAACGCCAAGCGCCGAATAGCCGATCTGGAACGTGCTCTGGACGACCTGCGCTCCACACGTCAGATTTCCGCTCATGCCCCGACCCCGGTCCACGCTCCCGGTCCGGCTCCGGCGACGATCCCCGCGCAACGACCGGCGCCGACCGCTGCCCCCGGGCCGGAACCGCGGGCGGCCGAGGCATCGGCGATCACGGTCAACGGCTCGAACGGCTCCGGCCGCCAGACGACGGCGAAGCAGGCGTTCTATCAGGCCGCCGATCAGCTGACCGACCAAGGCGCCGACGCCGACCATCCGCTGTTGAGCCCGCACGGTCCGACCCGCCATGCCGCCGCCCGTGAACTCGTCGACTCGCTGGGCTACAGCGACACCGCGAACCAGACGGTCCGGCGCTATGCCAAGGCCTACCTCGATGAGCGGAAGTCGGAGGCCGGCTCGCGTTAGGCCGCCGTTCCTCGGCCCGGAACCGTGCGCCGCCATTGAAAGAACCAGTGCCAGGTGGTGTTGTGGATGATGTAGCCGGCATAGGTGATACACAGGGCCCTCCCGGACCAGGACCACCCCCGCAGAAACGCGATGATGACGGCCAGTTGCAGGAGCCCGGGGATGAACCAGAAGCCGATCCGGGCCCCGTAGGCGTCGTACTGCATGAGGAGCCCGAAGTCGGCGATCAGATAGGCCAGGATCGCGCGCCGGGCGATGTCCCCGGCCAGCCGGCCGGACTCACGCGGGCCGTCGACCGCGAGCCGGAGCCGGAGCGCGAACGTCGCCAGCGACAGCACTTCACGGGGCTTGGGCCTCTGCTGTCCGGCCCGCGCGCCGTCCATGAGTACCGTGAGCATCTCCTCGGCGTGCTCGGCCCGGTAGCCGCGGGGCAGCATCCTCAGGATGCTGCGATAGCCGCTCTCCAACGTATCGGTCACACCGTTCCCCCCATCGTGTCCGGCCCGACGTCGCGGCCCGGTGGCATGAACTTCTTCAGCCGGGCCAAGGCCACTGCCGCGTCGGCGGCCATTCGGTTCGCCTCGGCGGCCAGAACCGCCGCCCCGGCGTCGGTGAGGCGGTAGTAGCGGCGCAGGCGTCCGGCCTCGACCTCGTCGCGGTGTTTCGCGATGAGGCCGTCGCCGGTCAGCCGCTCGAGTGCGCCGTAGAGAGTGCCGATCCGCAGATCGACACGGCCGTCGGTGATCCGCCGCACTTCCTGGACGATGCCGTAGCCATGGCGTGGCTCGTCTATCAGGGCCGTGAGGATCAGGAAGACCGGCTCCGTCCTGCCGAGTGCCTTCATGGAAGAAGATATATCGGCTCGCGAGCTATTGGGCAAGAGCTGATAGCGGGGCGCAGCCATGCCGGTGCGTCGTGAGTCCGCTCAGCCCTCGGCTCGCGCGTCGATCGCCGAGAACGCCGCGGCTTGCGGCGGCGGGAACCCGGCCGCGGTGCTCACCGCCGCCTCCAGGAACTCGTCGATCGCGTCCAGCGCCAGCCGGATCGCCCCCAGACTGACCGACTGGTTGCCGAGCGAGGAGACCTCGACCGCCGGGATGCGTGAGTAGGTGAACTCGTCGATGTAGCGGCGCAGCGGCTTCAGCAGCGTCTCCCCGGCGCGGATGTTGCCGCCGCCGACGACCACCATCCGCGGGTCGACCGCGAGCGCCAGGGCCGCGATCCCGAAGGCGAGGCCTTGGCTGAACGCGTCGACCGCGGCCACCGCCTCTTCGTCGCCCTGGCCCGCGAGGGCGAAGACCTCCTCCCGCGAGCCCACGCGGCCTTCCACCCGCAGCGCCTCCAGCCGGGACGGCGCGTCGGCCCAGCCGACCTTCGCCAGGGCCCCGATCTCGCCGGCGCCCCCGGCGTACCCGCGGTAGAGCCGGCCGCCCAGCAGCAGGCCGGCGCTTGTCCGGTTTCCGGAGTGCACGAACACCATGTCGTCCACGTCCTGGGCGACACCGCACCAGTGCTCTGCGACGGCCGCCAGGTTGCAGTCGTTCTCCAACAGCACCGGGCAGCCCAGCAGGGTACTGAGACGCGCGGCCAGGTCCGGTTCCGGGCCGTCCTCCCACTGCACCACCTGCTCGATGCGGCCCCGGTGCACGATGCCGGGGACCCCGACCGCCGTGACCCAGACGTCCGACAGGCTGCGTCCGGCCTTCTCAAGGGCCTGCGAAGCCGCCGCCAGGATCGTGGCGTCCCGGGACCGCACCGCCGACGCCGAGTCCGTCGCGGCCGACGCGGTGGCCGCCGAAGGCACCGCGCGGTACGCCGACCCCAGCGGCTCGCCGCGCAGATCCGCCACGGTCGCCACGATGTTGTGCGGCCCCACATCGACGCCGAGCAGCGTCCCGGCCTCGGCTCTGAGCCGGTAGTGACGCGCGGGCCGCCCGGCGCCGGGGTGTCCGCCCTGCCCGTCCCCGATCAGCCAGCCGAGGTCGACCAGGTCCAGCACCACGGCCTCGGCGGCGGTCCGGGACAGTCCGGTGAGCCCGGCGAACGCCGCGATCGTCCGCGGCGCGTCGCGCGCGGCGCGCAGGGTCGCCAGCAGGTTGATCCGCCGGAGCAGTGAGCGATCGCCGCCGCGCGTGGCCACCGGCCGCCTCCTTCGTCATCGAGTTCCGGGCCGCCCCCGCCGGGCCCTTGACGCCTCGTCAGCAGAATATTAACTTAAAGTTGGTTATTTAAAACGCGCACACCGGCTCGGCTGCGACTTCGTGCTCTGTGACGGAGGCCATAGTGACGACGACCGAACGAGACAGCGCTCCAACCGCACCCCCGGCGACTCTGCCGGCCATCCAGCAATGGACACCCGGATCCGGACCCGGCTTCGGCTGGCAGCCGTCCGGCCGGATCCTGGTGGACCCGTCGTTCGCCTCGGCCCTGACCACGGACGCGCAGACGTTCGCCGACGATGTCGGCATGGTACTGAACGCGCCGGCGCCCGCCGTCGTCACCGGTGCCCTGGCGGCGGGCGCCGCCGGCGACATCCACATCTCACTGGCCTCGACCGATCCCCAGCTCGGGACCGAGGGCTACGAGCTGACCATCGGCCCGATCCTGCAGATCGGTGCCGGCTCGGCAGCCGGGGCGTTCTGGGCGACCCGCACGATCATCCAGATGATCCGGCAGAGCGTGACGCTCCCGGCCGGGACCGTGCGGGACTGGCCGCTCTATCCGGTCCGCTCGGTGCTGGTCGACAACGGCTCGCGGCCCTTCCCGATCGGCTTCTGGCACAACGAGATCCGCGAACTCTCCTACCTCAAGCTCAACGAGCTGATGCTCTACGTCTCCGGCCTGAACCTGACCGACGCGCAGATCCAGCAGCTCGGCGCGTTCGCCGAGGCCTACCACGTGAACCTCGTCGGCCAGGTCAACATGCCCGGCCACATGGACACCGCGCACGAGGGCATACCGCCGGAGTACGAGCTCACCGACAGTACCGGCGCGCCGATCCTGGGCGCCCTGGATCTCACCAACCCCACGGCGGTGGCCTGGGCCCGGCAGCTGGCCGCGCACTACCTCGGCCTGATGTCCGCGCCGGTCTGGCACACCGGCGGCGACGAGTACGCGTTCTACAACAAGAAGATGAACGACCCGGCGGACATGCCGAAGCTGGTGCAGTACGCGCAGAGCCAGTACGGGCCGAACGGCACGATCGAGGACGTCTACCGCGCCTTCATGAACGAGACCGACGCCATCGTCCGGCAGCAGGGCAAGGCCCTGCGGATGTGGAACGACGACCTGTTCGCCACCGCCACGGTCCCGCTGAACAGTGACATCACCATCGAGTACTGGCTCAGCGGCGGCAGCATGTCCCCGGCCGAGCACGCGGCCAACGGCAACCTGCTGATCAACGCGAACGCCGCGACCCTCTACTTTGACGAGAACGCGCCGGGGGCCGCGAACACCACCGGCCAGATCATCTGGGAGGACTTCGATCCGGCCGTCTTCGAGGGCAACCAGAGGCTGCCCGGCGGCGCGACCGATCCGCACCTGGTCGGCGTCAAGCTGTCGTCCTGGGACGCGACGCAGGAGAGCGTCGGCGCCCTGGAACGGGATCTACAACCGTTGCAGGAAGCCCTCGCCCAACGCGCCTGGGGCTCACCGAAGCTGTACCCGACCTGGGCCCAGATGGCGTCGACCGTCACGGCGGTCGGCAAGGCGCCGGGGTTCTTCGACACACCCGCCGCGGGGGACCCCGGCGCCGGTTCGCTGCCCGGGTCCCAGGCCGAGGTGTACGACGACGCGCTCGGCACCTTCACCGTCCAGCCGGACGGCAGCCTGCTGCACACCTACTACATCTACGACCCGCCGGGCAGCTACAAGACCGAGGTCGTCGCGCCGGCGGGTTCGGCGGCCGGCCGGCCCGCGGCCTTCGGCTCGGGCAACCAGCAGCACGTCTTCGCCCGCGGCGCCGACGGGCACCTGCTCCAGTGGGTGACCGGCACCGCGTTCGGCGGCTGGGGCCTGGTGGACTGGACCGCCGAGGCCGCGGCCCAGGGCGGCCCGTCGCTGGACCTGGCCGGCGATCCGGCCGGGTTCGTGTTCGGCACCACGCAGCACGTCTTCGGCCGCGGCAGCGACGGCCGGATCCATCACTGGTGGTACACCGACGCGGACAACACCACCCGGGCCGACGACTGGGGCGGCCCGATCACCGGGAACCCGGCGGCGGTCGCGTTCGGGGACGTCCAGAACGTGTTCGCGCGGGGTGTGGACGGGCTGCTGCACCACTGGTGGTGGCAGGGCTCCGAGCCGATCTACGAGCACCACGAGATCTGGTTCGGCCCGTTGCCGGCCCCGGACGCCTCACCGATCGCCCTGGACTACGCCGAGACCGAGATCCACGTGTTCGCCCGCGACACCGAGGGCCATCTGCAGCACTGGTGGTTCGACGACGTCGCCGGGCAGACGAACGTCGAGGACTGGACCGCCGCGACCGGCTACTCGATCGCCGGCGACCCGTCCGGCTTCGTCTACGGCGACCAGCAGCACACCTTCTTCCGCGACGCCGCCACCAATCAGCTCGACCACGTCTGGAGCACGCACGGACTGGGCCTCGGCCACGAGGACTGGAGCACGGAGGCGCCCGGCGGCGTCGTGGCGCTGGCGGGCGATCCGTGGTCCTGCAACGTTTTCAACGCCGAGCAGCACGCCTTCGGCCCGGACTCGGCCGGGCACGTGCACCACTGGTTCTGGCGGCAGTCGGACGGCTCGGTGCACCAGGACACCTGGCAGCAGTAGCGCAGCAGCAGCCCCATACCCAGGGCCGACGGGGATTCATCGGCGGCGGCACATCTGAGCCGCCGCCGACACCGAACGAGAGATCAAGGACTTCCCATCGCACGGAGGGGGATCAAGCATGCCCAGATCGATTCGCGGACGCCTGCCCAGGGCCGGGGTCTGGCTCGCGCTCGCCGCGACCATGGCCGTCGGCGCGTGTGGGACCAAGGAGACCGGAACCAAGGCCCCGACCCATCCCACGATCACCTACTGGTCCTCGTGGCGGGTCGGCGAACCGCAGCAGAAGATCTTCGCCGACGGCATCGCCGCCTACGAGAAGGCCACCGGCGTCACCGTGAACGTGCGCTGGCTCGGCCGTGACTACGGGACCAGCGTGAAGGACGCCGGCGCGGTCGGCAAGGGGCCGGACATCTTCGACGACACCTCCGACCACATCTCCGACTTCCGGTCGCACGGGCTGGTCCTGGACGTGGGTTCGATGATGGACATGACCATCCCGAACGACAACGTCAAGCTCGGCTCCGTGCTGCCGACCGCGGTGCAGAAGGCGTCCTCCGACGCCGGCGGACTGGGGCTGATCCCCTTCACGCTCGGCTCCAGCGGCATCTGGTTCGACGCCGCGACCCATCCCGAGTGGGCCGCCGACCCGCCGGCCACCTTCGACGACCTGCTGGCCACGGCCGAGAAGATCAAGGCCGCCGGCGGCGTCCCGTTCGCCCAGGACGGCTCGGTCGACGGCTACAACGCCTACTGGATCTACTGGCTCCTGGTGCGGCACGGCGGCCCCGGCACGCTCGCCGCGCTGGGCAAGAGCCCGGCCGGCTGGGACAACCCGGCGGTGCTGGCCGCGGCCCAGGACGACGAGCGGCTGGTGAAGGCCGGCTTGTTCGAGCCTGACTACATGGCCACGAAGTACCCGGCGGCCCAGAACCAGTGGGCCCAGCGCAAGGAGGCCATGAACATCAACGGCACCTGGCTGAACAGCGAGACCGCGCCCGATCAGGTCTCGGGGTTCCAGGCCCAGATGTTCCAGTTCCCGACCGTGCCCGGCGGGTCGGACTCCGCCGAGGTCGGCACCGAGGGCTGGAGCATCAACCCCAAGTCGCCGAATGTGGCGGACGACGAGCAGTTCCTGCTCTTCATGATGCAGAAGCAGTACATGACCCGGATCTCGACCGAGGCCCTGAACATGAGCCCGCGATCCGACGTCCCGGCGCCGCCGATGCTGGCCGCCGCGCAGAAGGCGATCCTGGCCGCGACCAGTGTCCAGCCCACCGACGACAACGCCTCGAACCTGTACAGCGGCTGGTGGAACGACGTCTTCCTGCCGCTGGACAACCAGCTGTTCGCCGGGAAGATCACGGCCGAGCAGTTCGTCAGCATGGGCAAGTCCCAGACCGCCTCGTACAAGTGACGTCGGCTCGGACGTGACGACTGCCTCTAGTACATGACGACTGCCTCTACATGACGACTGCCTCGCGAAGCCGCAGGGCGGGAAGGAGGGATGATGGCGCGCAGCGTCGGTGGCGTCCGTGGGGAACGTGACCGGATCTACGTCCCGTACCTGCTTCCCGCCCTGCTCATCTACACGTTCCTGTTCATCGCGCCGGCCGCGGTGACCATCTGGTACAGCTTCACCAAGTGGCAGGGGCTCGGCACCACGGCCCACTACAACGGGCTGGCCAACTACCGCGCGATGCTGAGCAACTCGGTGTTCCTCACCGCGTTCCGCAACACCCTGATCCTGGTCGTGGTCGGCGGCGCGTTCGTCTTCGCGCTGACCTTCCTGACCATGGTCGTCATGCGGGAGATGCGGGGCCGGTCGTTCGTCCGCTCGATGCTCTTCGTGCCGTGCATCCTGTCCCCGATCGCCATCGGCACCGCGGTCGGCTTCCTGCTCAATCCGGACGGCGCGCTCAACCAGGTGCTGTCCGACGTGGGACTGCACAGCCTGACCCGGGGCTGGCTCGGTCCCGATCTCATCTTCAAGTGCATCATCGCGGCGGTGGTCTGGATCAGCACCGGCTTCTACGTGGCGATCATGATGTCCCGGGTCGACGCCATCCCGGAGGATCTCTACGAGACCGCGCGCCTGGCCGGGGCGAACCGGCTGGAACAGTTCCGCTACATCACCTTCCCGCTCACCCGCGACGCGCTGTCCACCGGCGCGGTGTTGTGGGTGATCGGCGCGGTGAAGACGTTCGAGATCGTGATCGCCTTCACCGGCACCGCCGGGAACCCGCCGATCCAGGCCCGCAGCGCGGCGGTCGAGCAGTATCTGGCGGTGACCGGCGGGGTCTCCGGGACGCCGGAGCTGGGATCGGCCGCCGCCATCGGCGTCGTGATGTTCCTGCTGACCGCGGTGCTGGTGGTGGCGTTGCGCCGGCTGCTGCGTTCGGAGGCGGTGGAACTGTGAATCCGAGCACTGACGACCTCGCCCCGGCCGGTACCGGCCGGGCTCGGGCGGCGAAGCGGCGCCCGGCGCCTGCCAAACGCGCGATCGACCGGCTGGACGGCCTGCTGAGCGGTGCGGTCAAGACCGGGCTGTGGGTGTGGGTCGCGATGTTGGTGGTCCTGACCGTCTGGGTCGTGGTCACCTCGCTCAAGACGAACGGCGAGGTGTTCACCGATCCGTTCGGCCTGCCGAAGTCCCCGCAGTGGCGGAACTACCGCCTGGCCTGGTCGGTGTCCGGATTCGGGCAGGCGGCCTTCAGCTCGGTCACCGTGGTCGCGGCGTCCGCGCTGCTCACCATGGTCATCGCCACCCCGGCGGCCTACGTACTGGCCCGGGTGAACCGGCGCAGTGCCGACCGCGTCATCACCTACTTCGCCATCGGCATGGGGATCCCGGCGCAGGCGCTGGTCGTCCCCTTCTTCCTGATGTCCAACGACCTCTCGACGTTCATGACCGAGTGGGTCACCGGCTGGTGGGACGACCGGATCTCGCTGGCGCTGATCTACGTCGTCCTGTCGCTGCCGTTCACGGTCTACCTGCTCACCATGTACTTCCGGTCCCTGCCCACCGAGATCGAGGAGGCGGCGGCGGTCGACGGCGCCGGGCCGACCCGCACCTTCGTGGAGATCATGGTCCCGTTGGCCCGGCACGGGTTGGTGACCGCGCTGGTGCTGAACATCGTGGCGTTGTGGAACGAGACGCTGTTCGTGCTGATCGTGGTCGGCGACCCCCAGCAGCGGACGCTGCCGGCGGCTCTGCTGGAGCTGTACAACACGATGCAGTACACCTCGAACTGGGGCGGGCTGTTCGCCGGCATCGTCATCCTGGTGATGCCGATGATCCTGCTCTACCTGTGGGCCGGTCGGCGGATCGTCCAGGCGATGACGCAGGGCGCGATCAAGTAAGTCATCAAGCTCCGAGAGGTGGAATCCGCAATGCTCAAAGTGGCGATCCTGGGTTTCTGGCACGTCCACGCCACCGGCTACGCCGAGACGATCCGCGATCACCCCGGCACCGAGCTGGTCGCGGTCTGGGACCCCGATCCGGTGCGCGGCGTCGAGGCCGCCGAGCGGTGGGGCGTCCCGTTCGTCCGGGACCTGGACACCGTGCTGTCCTCCGACGTCGACGCGGTCGTCGTGACCACGGCGACGGTCGAGCACGCGGACGTCATGGTGCGGGCCACGGCCGCCGGGAAGCACGTCTTCGCCGAGAAGCTCCTCGGCGTGAACCTGGCCGAGGTGGACACCATCCTGGAGGCCGCGCGCGGCGCCGGGGTGGCTTTCACGGTCGCGTTGCCGCGGCTCCACGAGCACTACACGCTGACCGTCGACCGCCTGCTGAGGTCGGGAGAATACGGCGACCTGACCTACGCGCGGGTCCGCCTGGCCCACGACGGATCCATCAAGGACTGGCTCCCCAAACGGTTCTACGACCCGCGGGAGGCAGTCGGCGGGGCACTCACCGACCTGGGCTGTCATCCGGTGTACCTGCTGGACCACTTCTTCGGCCGGCTCCCGGAGTCGGTCTCGGCCGTCTACGGCGAGATGACCGGGCGCGGCGTCGACGACAACTCGGTCGTCACGTTCCGATACGCCGACGGCGCGATCGGCGTCGCCGAGACCGGGTTCGTCACCGGCGGCCACAGCCCTTTCACGATCGAGTTGCACTGGAACCGCGCGAGCCTGTTCTACGGCCACGGCGGCGAGGCGTTCCAGCTGTGGGAAGACGGCGGGCCGCGCTCGTTGCGGGAGACCGAGAAGGACGCGCCGACGCCGTTTGAGCAGTGGGTCGCGCAGACCGCGACCGGCAGTGTCGAGGACGCCAACCTGCGCGCCGCACGCAATCTCACCGAGCTGGTGACCATGGCCAACGAGAGCGCGGCGACGGGCCGGGCCGTCCCGCGCCGGCCCGAATGAGAGAACGCGGAGGCACACGATGACGGAGCAGTTGCGGGTCGGGATCATCGGCGCCGGCGGCATCGCCGGGCTGCATGCCGAGGCCTACGCCCAGATCCCCGACGCGGCGCGGGTCACGGCGGTCAGCGACATCGACCTGCCGGCCGCCGAGGCGATGTCCGGCAAGCTCGGAGCGACCCCCTACGAGGACTACCACGCGATGCTGGCCGCGGAGGTCGACGCCGTCGACATCTGCCTGCCGCACCACCTGCACGCCGACGCCGTGGTCGCGGCGGCGCGCGCGGGCAAGCACATCCTGTGTGAGAAGCCGTTGTGTACGACACCCGACGAGGCCGCTGTGGTCCGCCGAGCCGTGGCGGAGGCCGGCGTCACCCTGATGTGCGCGCACAACCAGCTGTTCCTCCCGGCGGTCGCCGCGGCCAAGGAGCACATCGCCGCCGGCGAGCTGGGCGACATCTACGAGGTCCGCACCAACGACGCGTTCCGCACCGGGATGACCGCCGAGTCCGCCGGCTGGCGGGCCCGCACCGCGACTGCCGGCGGCGGCGAACTCATCGACACCGGCTACCACCCCTCCTACCTGCTCCTGCACTTGGCCGACGGGCAACCGACCCAGGTGACGGCGATGCTGGCGAACCACCGCCTCGACTTCCTGGAAGCCGAGGACTCGGCGCAGGTGTTGGTGCGCTTCGATAACGGCGTCGTCGGCAACATCGCCACCAGCTGGGCCTACCAGCCGCCGTCGGACACCGAGCGGTTCTCGGTCTTCGGCTCGAAGGGTTCGCTGCGCGGCGGCGGCGAATGGCTGCGCCTGGAGACGATCGACGGCGGCTCGCGGGCTCGCCGCTTCCCCGCCGTCGACACGTTCGGCGCGGAGATCGCCCACTTCGTGCGGTGCGTCAGCACCGGCGAACGGCCGCCGCACACCGAGATCGAGGGATCGGTGGTGCTGGAGGTGATCATGGCGGCGTATCGGTCGGCGGAGAGCGGCCGGGTGGTCGGTTTGTCAGGACTCGGAGTCTGAGCTGATCATTTGGCCGCTGACTTCGGCGCCGCGGCGGGGTCGAACGCCGCGGCGGCGATCCCCATCAGGAACGAGGTGTCGCCGCCCTTGCCGTCGTCGGTCGGCGTGTACGCGTAGGCGATCGCGCGCTGGAGGTCGCTGCTGACGAACACGCCGTCGGTGTAGCCCGGCCGCGATCCGGTCTTGCCCCACCCGACCACACCGTTGGGCATCGTCACGGACATCAGGCCCATGCTGAAGCAGGCGCGGCCGGCCGCCGGGCCCATGGTGCAGTGCGTGTTGTCGCGGTAGGGGACGTTCGGCACCGTGAACAGCAGCTTCGTCTCGGCCGGCGGCAGCAGACGGCCGGAGGTGAGCATCGTCAGCACCCGGGTCAGGTCCGACGCGTCGGAGATCATCCCGCCCTCGGCCCACGGATAAGGGCTCTGATCGCTGACGTCGGCGAGGTCGCCCGCGCTGTCGACGGTCAGGTAGCCGTGCAGGTGCGGTCCCGGGATCCGTGGATCATCCAGGTCCGGGACGGAAGTGGCGGTGAGGTGCAACGGACCCAGGATCCTGCTTTGCACCTGATGTGCGTAGCTGTCCCCGGTGACCTTCTCGATCAGCATGCCGAGCAGGTAGTAGTTGAGGCCGTTGTACCGCTGCGCGGTGCCCGGCGCGAAGTCCATCGGGTTGGCCGGGGTCCCGGCGTTGGTCAGTGCGGCGGTGACGACCTGCTGTGGCGTCCACACCTTGAAGCGGTTCTGGACGAACCACGCGGGGTCGTCCTCGTGCATCGGGAGGTTTCCGGCGGCCGGCAGCCCGCTGGTGTGGTTGAGCAGTTCGGCGATCGTCACCGGCGGATAGCCCTCGGGGAACAGGCCCGGCAGGTAGTGCTGGATGGTCTGGTTCAGATCGACGCGGTTCTCGGCGACCAGTTGCAGCGCCACCGTCGCGGTGAAGACCTTGGTGACGCTGCCGATCCGGAACCGGTCGTCCGACCGCACCCCGGCCCCGGTGGCCAGATCGCCGATCCCGGAGGTCCCGGACCACCGTCCGCTCGGTCCGCTCACCTTGATCAAAGCGCCGGTGATCTCGCTGTCGGGGAGGTTGGCGATGGCGTTGCGCAACGCCTGCGGATCCAGCGGCGGGGTCGGGATCACGGTCGATGCGGAACGCGCGGCCGATGGCGCCGACGCGGAGCCGGACGTCGACGCGGCCGCCGTCGCGACCGTCCCGGTGGCGGCCAGGCCCGCGGCGGCCAACGTGACGACGGCGCGGCGGCGGGCCCGGCGCGCGCGGTGGTGGGAAGGATTCATGCGTCCACCGTCGCAAGTCCCTGACTCGGCGGCGATGGAGCGAACCCGTCGATAGTGGTGGGGATGGCCCTACCCACAGCCGCTACCACCCGGCGCGCGTGGCGCAGTGGTGCGGGGACTACGGGTGGTACTTCTCCTCGACCGTCTGCACACTGCCGGACTTGCGGTTCATGGTGACCCGGACCTTCACGCTGTTGGTCTTCGCGGCCGTCTCCAGCTGGTCCTCGGTGCACTTCGTGGTGCCGTAGCCATCCCCGCCGATGGTCACGTTCCCGTCGGACCCACCGCAGATCGCGGCCGCACCCAGGATCTTGGTGGCGTCCGAGACATAGAACCCCTGGTCCGTGCTGCCATCGTCGGGATGGACGATGAACTTGCCAGGCGCGAGGTACTGCAACGTACCGACGATCGAGACCTGGTCACCCGCATTGGCGACGCCGCCCCCGCCGGAGGACGTCGAGCTGCTCTTGGCACTGGGCACACTGCTCGGCTGGGCAGCGGAACTCGTGCTGGTGCCACTCGCAGCCGTCGTGCTCCCGGCACCACTCCCCGGCGTCGTCGCAGCCGACGACGTCGGCGCGGACTGAACCGTCGACGTGACGGTGACCGGCGCCGCCGCCGGTTTCGAGCTGTTCGAGCCGCACGCGGCAAGCCCCCCGACCAACGCGGCGACTGCAACGATCTCGGCGAAGCGCACCCGTGCCATGACATACCTTCCGTGTTGGATTCTGCTCACACCGACATGACGGGCCGCACGACGACTGGTTGTCATGGGACTGATCACGAATTGGTCACGACGCCCACGGCGAGGGCGGCGGCCACCTGCCCGGTCGGTGGGCCGAGTGTCGCAGGACCCTGTCAGACCCGCGGCCGGAGCCGTAGGCTGCACTGAGCGTGCATGCTTGACCGCCCAGCGTTCCACGCGCGGTGGCGGTTGTCGGTCACCGGGCAAGCTCAGCAGGGGGAAACGTGGGGGAACTGACGGTCAGGGCGTGGAAGAGGTACGGCAAGGACCGCTTGTACATCACCCACACCGCAACCGGCGCGAACGTCGGCTACTACGATCGCCAGACGAGCAAGCTTCACGTTGAAGACCCGGACCTGCAATACAGGGCTTTGGAAGCGCTGACGCCGTTCCTCAGCGGTGATATCAGCGCTTTGGCCCACGTCGTCGATTCAGCCTCGCCTTCGCCTGGCTCGGATCTGGCAGACAACGTTGCCGGGGGTGCTGTCAGCGAACGAGCCGCTGAGCTCTCGCCAGGCCGATTCCAGCGCATCGCGGCGAAGCTTCTGGGCATCAGGACGGAAGCAACGTCCTGGGAAGTAGGTGCGGCTGGTGAGCGTCGCGTGGGCGATCGCCTCGACCGGCTCAGGGCGCATGGCTGGAGCGTCTTGCACTCCATACCGCTCAAGAGCGGCGCGGACATAGATCACGTCATCATCGGGCCCGCCGGGGTGTTCACGATCAACACGAAGCACCACCCCGGCGCGCGGGTCACCGCCAACGGCGACTTCGTCCGCGTGAACGGCCAGCTCAACGACTACGTTCGGAACAGTCGGCATGAAGCCTCGGCCGCCGCCAAGCGGCTGACCTCAGCGTGCGGGTCGCCCGTTGGCGTCACCGGCGTCCTTGCTTTCGTCGGAGCGCAGTCTCTGAGTGTGAAGGAACCACCCGTAGACGTCCTCATCGTCCCTGGAGAGCGGCTGGAGCGGCTGTTCCTCAAAGCTCCGCCAGCGCTCAGTCCCGACATGCGACAACGGATCTACGCCGCCGCCCGGCGTGCCGAACTTTGGCTTGCCTAGCACGCGCACCGTCACGGTCCCTGAAAACGCAGAGAGCCCAGGTACCGGACAACCGGTCTACCTGGACTCCACCTTGCTGAGCGGGCGACGAGAATCGAACTCGCGCTCTGAGCTTGGGAAGCTGGCCGGGCCGGGTTTCCGAGGTCTCCGCGACGTGCTGTTGATCACGTAATGCAGGCTTGACCTGCGGAAACAGCTTACCGCACTTGACTGCTATTCCCTGTGGTTCACCGCCCCTACTCGCACGTTGTCGCACGGAGTTGCATGGGCTGAGCTGCGGCTATGCGTACCGATGTCGCACGTGCTGACCGGCGGGATGGACTATGCCGCCGAGGCGTAGCTCCCGGATCGGAACAGCGCCACGAACTCGCCGGGGCCGTATCGCGTATCGAGCCAGCGCTCCAGCGGCGTGAGGTCGCCGGTCAAGGTCGCCCGGATGATGTGGGCGTGAAGCTCATCGGCGGCCGGTCCGCCGATCTCTGCCAGGAAGGCGGCATAAGGAGCGGTCACGAGCTTGGCGTAGCCGCTCATCGCCTCAAGCCACGGGCCGCCAGGCTCGAACGGGCTCGCCGCGTTTCCCGTGGCGTCGAGGAAGGCGTGACGATCGATGCCCTCGGCCGGGCAGGCGATTCCGGCGGCGCGCGCCGCCTCACTGGCAATGGCGGTCGCTTCCCGGTCGAACGCGCCTTCCATGACGACGCCGAGATTGCGGGTGGACGCCGAGCCTTCCGGGTCACGGGCTGAGTAGGTCTGGCCGGACTCGCGGCGGTAGTTGATCCCGTGACGGTGCCGATGGATGCCGGTGGCGCCGAGCCAGTAGGACCGGAAGGTCAGGTAGTGGTGGCAGTCGTGGACGTAGGCGCGTAGCAGGTCCAGCCCGGTCACGCCGGGGGCGCTGAGGATGTCGCCCGTGAGGTCTCCGTACCTGCTGATGACGGCCGACGACTGCACGTACCGGTAGCCGGGGGTCTGGATGTCGTCGGGGGCGCGGTAGGGCAGCAGTCGGTGGTGGAAACCGCCCCATGCCTGCATGGTCGAGGCGACCGCGACGAAGACCTGCTCGAACGGAAGCAGGTCGGTAGCTCCCAGGGCTACGAACCGGTCGCGGGCGAGTCGGACGCCCTCAGTGAAAACGTCCCGGTCGGCGAGCCCGGACAGCAGATCGGGCAGTGTGACGAACTCCAGGTGCGGGTAGCGGTCGCCGAGCTTGAGCGTTCGGGCGGGATCGGTCCGGAAACGGGTCAGGCGGTCAAGGATCTCCCGCTTCTGTCCCGGCGTGCCGGTCAGCTTCTCGTTGGGCGTGAGCACGGTCAATGTCGTCCCCCTTGAACCAGTTGCGGTTTTGTTCGATCAGTTCGCGGTGCGATGGCAGGAGCCCATCCGGTAGCGCGTCGATGTCGAAGAACTGCGCGTCGAGGACTTCCTTCGGGTCAGGCGTGTAGGTGCCGCCGATGAACTCGGCGAGGAACGCAACTTCGGCGCGTAGGCGGAACCCTGTGACCAGCCGGACTGGCTCGGGGAGCGCCTTGACCTCATAGCCGGTCTCCTCGCGTGCCTCGCGGGTTACCGTCTCGTGCCACTGCTCGCCCGACTCGGCGTAGCCGGTCACCAGGCCCCACGGGCGCGACGGTTTCCACATACGGCCCTTGATGAGCAGCACGTGCCCAGCGTCGTCACGGACCAGTCCCGACACTCCTACGATAAACTTCGGCTGGCTGACCCACAGGATGCGCCACTGCGCCCCGCCGGCGTGCCGTCCGATGAACTTCCAGACCTTCTCTCTCATCCGGTCAGCCTCCCAGCCGTCAGCGACTCGTCGCCGGAGAACTCGCCGGGCAGACAGGCGCGGCCTTCTCGGCGGCATGGAAGCCCTGAGCGAAGAATCCCAACACGAGCAGCGCCAGAACGGCGCCGAGCACCTTCATGTCCCTGTGGCGGCGCGCCGAGTGGCCCATCCTCGGCGAGCCGTTTGCGAGCGGGCCGCGCGCGTCGCGGCCTCGGCCTCACCGACAAGCCGCCCGAAGTAGCCGGGCTCGATGTGCGCGCGATGGTCGGGTACGACGGTCGATCGGGTGCCGCCGCTCCAGGACACGACGTAGAGGTTCGCGGCGCGGACTTCCACGATGATGCCCACCTTGCCGTTGCCGATGTCGATCCGGTCGCCGAGCGAGGCAGTAGTCACGCGGTTGCCCCCTTCGGCCAAAGGCACGAGGTCTCGTGCCGGTCGCGGACCTTGTTGGCGTAGATGACGAGCCCGGCGGCGTACGGCCCGGCCTTGTAGCCGCACACGCACCGGATCATCCAGCCGAACGGTTCGGCCTGCCCGCGCGGGGTGCGCTCCACGACGGTGCCGGTGATCTCCGAATCGATGGCGTAGCTGTCGAGGCTCATGCATCCACTGTGATCCGCTAGCGAATCAGAGGTCTATGACTGTGCTTCGATGTGCTCGGCCATTCACCCGAGCGCGTCGATTGCGCTCGTGATGACCTTTGTTGCGGCTGGTCCGTGAACGGCCAGGTCCTTAAGCATCCTGAAGACGTGGGCGTACATCGCGATTTCGGAGGGCCGAGTCAAGGTGAGGTAGGCGGAGACCAGTTCGACGTTCACCTGTGCTTCGTCATGCATGTAGAACGACTCCACGGCGCGGATGCTGGTGCGGTCCGCTGAACTGGGGACGATGCCGAGGCTGACGTTTGGAAAGATAGACACGGCGAGCAGGTGCGCCAGTTGCTCAAGCATCGTGTCCGTGCCGCCGACGGTCGCCCGGATGACGGACTCCTCTACGAGGAACGCGAATCGTCGGTCGGGAAGCCGTAGGACGTGCTGACGTTCCATCCGTACGGCTACCGCGTCCTCTACGTCGTCGGTGAGCCCCCGGCGCTCTTGCACGGACCGTAGGACGGCCCTGGTGTAGCCCTCGGTCTGGATCAGGCCGGGCAGCGTCGTGGAGCTGTAGATACGGAACCAGCGAGTCCGCTCATAGATCGGTGCGACCGACTGTTGGGCGAGCTTGAGACCGGTCCTCTCCATGCGACGCCAGTCGGTGTACATGCCCGCGATGCCTCGTGCGGTGGCGATGAGGTCTTCGGCCTGCTCGGGAACCTCGCAGTGAGTCGCCCAGACGCGGAGGTCGTCGTCGGACGGGTTGGTCGTACCGTGCTCGATCTTGGAGATCTTCGACTCGTGCCACCCGGCCAGCCCTGCCAGCGCCCGCGCCGTGAGACCCGCGTCGCGGCGGATGTCGCGCAGGCGTCGGCCGAGGGCTTTCCGGGCCTCCAGGACGCTAGAGAGAGACGACACCGGGCCTATGCCGGGTGGTACTGGGCATGCGGGACGGCGCGGTCCCAGGCGGCCCGGAAGGCGGTGACGCATTGCTTGGCTAGGTCCGGGTCGTCCTCGATCAGTTCGTGACCGGTTGAGTCGCCGTTGCCGTTGAAGTGGTTGACCAGGAGCGTCGTCTCGTCAAAGAGCCAGTGGTCGTTTCCTGGCAGCAGCAGGCTTGTCGCCTGTCGCCGAGGCAGCCAGCGGATGTCTTCACCGGCGGCGATGTTCAGGCCGGCGGTAACGCTGTGCTCGAACTTGATGTAGTCGCTGACGGGTTCGGAGACGACGCGGACCCGCTTAACCTCGACTCCGCGCGCTACGGTCGCGCTCACCAACTCGAACCACGTAGGCCAGCGGTCCGCCGGAACGATCTCGCGGCCTGCCTGCCAGTCCACGAACGCCGGGTCGGTGAGCTTGTACCCGTCGCGCATCTCCAAGTGCCAGGCGGACCGCTGGACGCGGGCGAAGAGGTCAGTGAAGCTCGGGGCCTCCGCCACCGTTCACCTCCGGGAAGAAATGCATCATGCGGGTCGGGAACTCGATCACGGTCTCATGCTCGGGGATGCTCATCTCGGCCAGCTTGGCAGGGTCGAGGACCTTCCAGCCCTGAAGGATGTAGTTGCCGGTCACGTCGTCGTAGTAGACGGTCGGGCTGTCGCCGTCGGGGCTGTCGGGGTCCTTGCCGAGCATGTGCAGTGCCATGGTGCCCTCCTCGGGTCTTGGGCGTTGCCGGTATTCCGCAGCTTGCTTCAAGGTCCTGCTTCCGGGAAGGGGCTGTGCTCGAACTTGCTTGAAGTTCTTGAGTTGCCCTGGGAAAGCGCCTGAGAAGGGGCGGAAGGCGTCGGCCATCCGCCCGTTTCCCTAGACCTCATCCGGTTCGAGGACGTGGTAATCCTCGCCGCTGACCTCCAACTCCTCGTCGGGGAAGTAGGTCGGTTCGATGGCGTAGCGGCTGGGTTGCGAAAGGGTGTCGAGGAGGCTGGACAGCGCGCTCCGCTCATCCTTCCTTGGGGTGCTAGCCGGGGTGAGCCGCAGCTCTCGCAACACCTCCAGCAGGCGCGGCGCGAGATGCCAAAGTCGGTTGCTGTCCGCCTGTTCCGTGGCGACATCCACAGCTTGAGCCAGGACGACCCCGAGGGCTTCAACTGCGGCGGACTCGGCTGACCGTTCGGGGATGGCCTCAAACGTCTGCCGCATCGCCCGCTCCATTGGGCCGGGGACATCATGGCGTGACGTGGGGGCGGGGGCGGGGAACAGAGCGTCGATGGAGTCGGCGGACTCAGTTCGCTCAGATTCGTTGATAGTCATGATGGTTTCCCATTCCTGATTGCTGTTTGCGATTTTTTTCTTCCGCTGGGGGATATTGGACACGGGGCGCGGGGTGTCCGCTGCGTCCAATGCCTAGAAAAAGCCGGGCCACCAGTCCGGACGCGGGCGAACGCCTGTGGCCGTGAGTCGGTCGATGTCTTCGACGTCCAGCGCGTCGTGGCACGCCGTGCATAGGTACACCGCGCCATCGGGGCCGTAGCCGTACGCGCTCCGCACCGACCGGCCACTGACACTGCACTGCCAGCAGGTACGGCGTGCGCGTCTCAGCGCCCCGCCCATGCGGATCCTCCTTCGGCGAGGTACGCCGAGGCTGCAAGCCAGGCAGGCGCGAATCGCTTGCCTCGCATGAGAAGGTCCTCGGCAGTTGTGCGGGTCAGCGTCGTCCGGCACGGCACGCATACGTACAGCGGCTGATCGCACGGTCCGGTGACCTGAAGTCCGAACGGCACACTGGGCCGGTCGCTGGCGTGGCACTGGATGCATGGCGCGTCGTGCAGCGCGGGCGTGAACTCGGCCTCGGGGATGCGTCGAGTTCGCCGTCCGCGACCGCAGTTGCACGGTAGGCACTCTGCGCGCAGGTTGCGGCGGTCGTGGGTTCCCCCGTAGGCCAAGGGAATGATGTGATCGGCAGTCGTGGCTCGGCCGGTGCAGCGCGGGCCGCCGATCTCGCAGCGTCCCCGTGCGTTCCTGATGACCTTCTCGCCGTTCAGGATGCAGTCCTGGTCTGCCGCTCTGCATCTTCCTCGGGTGCGCTTAGGTTGCACTGTGTCACCTCCATCAGAGTCCTGAGATACCTAAGGGCAGGGCTTCCCGCCCAGCCCCGTCCCTTGACCTTGACCGCGCCCGAGGCCACATCGGGCAGCACGACATCGCCTCGCGGCCGAGTTCCGGATCACGAGCCATGGAGTGATGTCGTGCGCGCCCTGCTCAGCGGTAGCGATCCGCTGGTGCAGGTACCTCGTCGGCTTGTCCGAGGTGGCGTTGTACCGCCGAAATCAGGTCGGTGAGCGTCGGTCGTCGCCGGGGTGATCGCGATGATCGCCGGTCCCGACGGCCGCCCCGCTCAGCGCGGTCTGATGACGTTGCGCAGCGATGCCTAGTAGGCGACGCGCGCAGGGCGAAGACCGGCGCTCGCGTACGCGTCGAGCGCGGAACGCCGGATGCGGACGTGACGACCGAGCTTGGTAGCCGGCACTGAGCGGTTCTCGACGAGGCGACGGATGTACCGCTCACCGACGCCGAGGACGCTCCCTTGACCATGCAGGGATTGACCGAGATCAAGTCGTCTTCGACGGCGGTTGCCATGATCGCGTGAAGCAGCCGATAGCACTGCGCGGCGGTCGCCTGCCCTGCGTTCGCCGGGATCGGTTTGGCGGGCCGTACGTCGGGGCGACCGGCGGCCTCCCACGCTGCGATTACCGATGGCTTGAGACGGCCGGTGCTCGTCACCTCGATCCCCTGAGCTTGCGCCCATTCACGGGCGGGATGCCGCCGCACCTTGCCCCGCCCCTTGGCCTCAACCTTGCCCCGCGCCTCGCGGACAACGATGGCATTCCACTCCCGCACCGTCTTGGTCGTGATCCTGCGCAATGGCGTCGCGCCCAGCTCAGCCGTTGAGTCGCCCGACCCGACGGCCGGGATCAACCAGTGGGCGGCGAGGCGCTGGTACAGCGCCACGGTGCGTGGCTTCAGCTTCGGCCGAGCGGCCAGCCACTTCGGGAAGTACGCCGCGAGCGTGATGTCACCGATCAGAGGATCGCGCCAGGTACCGCGCAGCATGTCGGCGCGCACGGTGGACAGCCAGCCGTCCGCCTCGTCCTTGGTCGTGAACGTTATCGGCGCTAGACGGCGCTCGCCGGACTCCTCGATCGTGTAGTGCGCCTGCCAGCGTCCTGAGGGCAGACGGCGCACCGCACCGAACGTTCGGCGCGAGGACTTGCGGCCATGACGGGTTCCTCCGGGCGGGTCGGTGCGACTGCTAGTCGCACGTTGTCGCATGTCGAGGCCCTGAACACCAAAAAGCCGGTCCGCCCATTGGGCTAGAGACCGGCTCTGACCTGCTGTTTTCCTAAGAGCGGGCGACGAGAATCGAACTCGCGCTCTGAGCTTGGGAAGCTCATGTTCTACCATTAAACTACGCCCGCGCAGGCACCCTCCGGCGGGAATCCGCCCGGCGAGCCGCCGTATGAGCGCCAACTGTACCTGATCGCTCGTGGCCGCGTCACGGAGGTTGGGGGGCGGGGCTGGGT
>NZ_JAAFYZ010000120.1 GCF_018274385.1 Catenulispora pinistramenti
ATCACCCCCACCATCAACCCCGCCTCCGCGCCGGCAGCAGCGCGAAGCCGGCCAGCCGCCCCAGCCCGGCGACGTCCCCGCGCCTGGCGGCCGAGGGTGTCAGGGCTGCGGCGTGCAGCCGGGACGCCAGGTGTCGGCGTCCGGCGCGGGAGGCGCGGTTCCAGCCCATTGTCTTCATCCGGTCGGCCTCGGCCAGGAAGAAGTCGCGCTCCTCGTCGAAACGCGTGCCGTCGGTGGCCTGCGTCGAGGACTGGCTGGCCGGGTGGCGCCGGTAGCGGAAGCTGACGTGGTCTGACAATGCCAGTTTCTCCCCGGCCTTTATCAGCGACAGCGTTACGTTCAGGTCCTGGACGACGGTGAATGCCTGGTCGAACCCGACGGCCTGGATGGCCTCGGTCCGCCAGCAGATCGCCGGGAAGTACATCCAGTTGCCGCGCAGGAGTGAGGCCGCCAGCTTCTCGCCCTCCATCACCTGCACGCCCCGGACGCGGGGCGCGAACACGTTCCGCTTCATGCGGTCGACCAGCGGCGTGACCACGGCGCCGGTGGCGTCGATGACCTCGACGCCGGGCTGGGCCATGGCGACCTCGGGGTGGGCGTCATAGACGGCCAGCATTGTCGCGACGTAGTCCGGCAGCAGCTCGTCGTCGCAGCCGATCATCGCGACGAACTCGGCGTCGGCCGTGCCTAGGCTCTTCTGGAAGTTGCGGGTTATGCCCAGATTGCGTTCGTTGCGGTCATAGCGCACCCGGGGTTCCCCGGCGCTGAGTTCCGCGAACCACTCCGGGACCCCGGGCTCCTGCCCGTCGTCGATCACCGTCAGCCGCCAGCGCGGATCGGTCTGGGCCAGCACGCTGCGCACCGCGCCCTGCATCATCGGCACGTCGCCGTAGTACGGCATGACTATGTCGATCCGGGGCGGTGGGACGGTGCGGTGCCGGGACACCGGTTCCTCGGTCACTCGGGCCGCGATCGCACGATGAGGTCGGCGAGCAGCGCCATGGAGGCGATGATCAGGCCGCTGAGAATGAGCAGCGCGGTGTTCTGGGCGAACCGGAACGGGTGCACCACCAGGTCGAACACCGCCTTCACCGCGCCGATCCCGACCAGCCACAACGCCGGCGGCATCAGGACCTTCAGCGGGTTGAAGTACATGACCATCCGAAGGACTTGCAGGATATAGCGGTAGGCGTCCTTCACGAACTTGAACTTGGACTTCCCGGCCCGCTTCGCGTAGTCGATCGGGACGTAGACCACGTTCTTCTGGTTGGACATGAACGCCAACGTGATCGTGGTGACGCACGAGAAACCGGGCGGCAGCAACCGCAGATACGGCTTCGCGACCTCACGCCGCATAGCGCGCAAACCCGAGTTCAAGTCCGGGATCTTCTGGTTGACCAGCTTCTCCGCGATCTTGCGGATGACCCACTTCGCCGGTATCCGCAGCAGCCGGTGCGAACCCATCTCCGCCTTGCGGGCACCCACGACCTGGTCTATGTCGGCGTCGAAATCAAGCATCTCCACCAGTTCGGGGATCCGCTCGTTCGGATACGACATGTCGGCGTCGGTCCACACCACGATGTCGCCCCGGGCCATCGTCGACCCGATCCGGCGCACAGTCCCCGCCCCGCCGTTACGCGAGAACGCGACCACCTTCACGCTCGGGTACTCGATCTCGGCCTTGCGCAACACCTCCAAGGTCCCGTCCGTGGACGCGTCGTCGACGGCCAGCACCTCGTAGGGATAGTCAGTGGCGTCCAAAGCGGCGCAGATCCGTTGGACCTCCAGCAGAACGTGGGCCTCCTCGTTGTAGCAGGGGAGGACCACACTGACGTGTGGCACGATGTCGGCCTGCTCCGTGATCGTTCCCGGGGACATGACAGCCGTGACAGACATGACAGACACACCTTTCCTTGTGAAACACCCGATGTTCTTACCCGCTCCGCCGAGAGCAGTGCCCGGATCAGAGCACTGATCAGGCCTCGGCCGCGGGCGGGTCCGCCGGTCGTCGCCGGCGCCGGCGGCCCAGCCACCACTCGCCGACCGGGACGGCCAGCAGGCCGAGCGCGACGACCTCGGACACCGCCGTGGCGGCCGTCTGCCGCGGCAGGTCGTAGTGCACGGTCACCGTGTGCCGGCCGGCCGGGACGTTCACCGCGACCAGGCCCTCGTCGGCCTGGACCAGGTCGGCGTGCTGCCCGTCGACGGTGGCCTGCCAGCCGACCTGGTCGGCGTCGGCGACCACCAGGTAGCCGGAGCCCTGGGCGTCGACATCGGTGGTGATCGAGTCCGTGCCGTCGTCGGACACCTGGACCGTCGCCGACTGCCCGGACGCCGCCGGCCCCGGATCGGACAGCACGACCGTGTCGTCCGGCAGCGTCCCGGAGGCCAGCATCGACACCCGCTGGTCCGGCGCGGCGACGACAGCACTCTGCGACGCCCACCGGATCCGGGGCAGGGCGTTCAGCCGCTGGTAGATCACCGTCGAGCCGGAATACACGACGCGCAGGCCGTCGGCGGCGTCGGTGACGGTGTCCACGGCCGGGAGCCCGGCGTTCGCGTCCACGGTGAGCGGGGCCTTGGCGTGCAGGGTGATGGTCGCGGTCAGCGGGGTGCCGGCCGGGACCGCGTCGGCGGCCAGCGCGATCGGGAACGGGACGCCGGTCTGGATCCCGGTCAACCGGCTCACCTGGGCTATCTGCTTGCCGCTCGGGTCGTGGACGCTCACCTCGATCGTCGTGTCGTCGGTCAGGGCGGCGATGTCGGCCGGTATCGCGCCCTGCGGCGTGAACTGGATGCCGCGCACCGGGCCGGAAAGCAGCGGCACGGTGACCGGCTTGCCGGGGATCAGCTGTGTGGTGCCGCTGCGGGGCGCGGTGTTCACGGTGCCGAAGATAGTGTCGCCGGGGCCTGCGACCCAGTACTTGGTGCCCAGCCGGTCCAGCACGGTACTGGTGGCCTGCTTCAGATCGCCGGGCTTGAAGTCGACGTAGGTGGTGTAGGGGATGGCGCCGTCCGGCACGCCTTGGAGCATCGTGGCGAGGTTGGCGTTCAGGAACGTGTGGCCGTTCACCGAGCGCAGGTCGTACGCGGTACTGGTGCCGAACATGATCGCGGCGCCGCCGGCCGAGGCGTAGCGCTCGTCGCCGAGGTTGTCGGCGAGGAAGGTGTGGGTGTCGGTGACCGGGAAGAACGTCGACTTGGGGGAGTGCGGGTAGTAGCCGCGCATGAACTGCGCGCCCTGGACGGCGGCGAGCACTATCAGGGTCCCGGCGGCGCCGAAGCGGATGTAGCGGGCGCCCTCGCGGGTGCCGATCTTCGGGTGGGCGGCCACGAGGAGCGCCGCCACGCACGCGATCGCGACCGCGATGATGCCCGCCGCGTACAAGATCTCGGTGTGGTAGAGGCTGAGCGCCTTCTCGACGTTTTGGCCGCCGGCCTTCGCGGCCTCCCGCATCGTGCTGCGGCCGTGGTAGGCCATGGCGATCCCGAACACGGCACCGCCGGCGACCACCGCCGAGGCCCACAGCTGGCGTCGGGACCAGGTCTTCGCTTGCTGTTCCCGCTGTTGCCGGGCCCGTAGCAGCAGTTCGAAGCCGACGGCGACCAGTACCGCGAGCAGGAAGCCCAGGATGCTCCGGGCCCGGCCGACGAAGTTCTGCTCGAACAGCGAGCGCAGCACCGGCAGCTTCTGCACCGCGGCCAGCGGCGGCCCGCCGAGGTAGATCAGCTCGGCCCAGGCCGCCGCGGCCGCCGTGATGAACACCCAGGTGCCGGTGGGCAGCGTCGCCCGGCTGCGGCGCGGCATCGCGACGGTCACCAGGATGAGGACGACGGCCGCCGCGCCGATGTAGGAGACGGCCTCGACCATGTTGCGGTCCAGCACGAACTGGACCGGGTTGTGGGCGTCGACCGTGCCGAACGGCCAGGGCGAGATCGAGGTCAGGACGCTGGCGAAGGGCAGGGTGTCCGCCGAGGTCTGGTCCCGGTTCACGACCATCCAGGACTTGAAGAAGGTGAGGAACGGGATCAGCTGGAACAGGGCCAGGCCGACGCCCGCGGCCAGCGAACCGCCCAGGTACAGCACCGGACGCAGCAGCCGGCGCAGGTCCTCGCGATGCTCGCCGACCAGCCGGACCAGCGCATAGGCGGTGGCGGTCAGCAGGGCGTAGCCGGCGACGGACGGGAAGCCGCCCAGCAGCAGGGCCGCCACCGGCAGCGCGGCCAGTGCCGCGTCCCTGGCCCGGCGTTGCTGGATGAAGCGCTCGACCACCCAGAACAGCGCGGGGATGAACGCGGCCACCCTGGTCTGCGGGAACCCCAGCCAGGCCACCATGAACCCGCTGCCGGCGAAGACGATGCCGCCGAGGAGCGCGGAGGGGCGGGACAGGGACACCCGCCGCAGGAAGAGAAATGCGCCGCCGACCGAACAGACGATTTCCAGAAGTCTTTCATAGGCCGGGGCAAGCCAACTCGGCATCACATAGAAAGGCACCGACAACGGCGAGTAGAGCGCGTAGTCCGGAATCGCGCCCAAGGCGCTTCCCGCCGCGCCGTAAGGATTCCACTGCGCGACTTTGCCATGGTCCAGCTGCTGCTTGAACAGCATCTCGCTGGGGAGCTGGGAGGTGTAGGTGTCGTCCAGATAGGTATTCGACGGGATGGTGCCGACAAAGCCGTCGCTGACCCAGGGCCCCTGAGTGACCAGTTCATCGGTCGGCGCCAGCGTCGAGCTCCCGACCAGCGGGCCGCCGATACCCCACAGCGCGAAGAGCAGGACCCCGAGTACCGCCACGACGGTCAGCGCGCGCGGCCGCCGCCATTGTTGTGGGGTTTTCAGTCGGGCCGGTGTAAGCCTTTTTAGGGTTTTCAGTGGCGCCGGAGCGGCCCCTTGTGGGGTTGTCAGTGGCGTGGTCGCGACCGCTGTCGAGGCGCCTGGCTCTTCGCTGGTCGGTTCACTGGTGGCCGCCATACCCGTCCGATGCAGAAGGGGTGCGCCCCTGTAGCGACACCCGAAACGCGGACGACCGTAGCCAGCGAATCTTAGGAATACGTAAAGCCGGGGCGTTCGGCAAAACCGGATCCGGAATAGGCGACCATCACATGACTCGGGGTCTTTCTAGCGATATAAGGGGTCCGTCATGGGGTGGCCTATCGGGATGCTGATTGACGTCGCCGCAGGTTGTCGGCGGTGCGACAGGGATCAGGCCCCGGCCCGTCAGGAGTATCGGGGCCTGCTTTATAAGACGTTCCTGAGAGCCGTTAGGTTGCAGGCGGCCGGGTTTTGGCCGGGGCGGGCCGCCTACCGGTCCCTGATCGCGGCTCGATCGCCGACCAGGGTCTCCCAGGTCTGCGGTCCGACGGATCTGCGTTCAACGGTTCAACCTGCGCTGTCCCCACAGGCCTTGGGCCAGCAGCAGTGCCAGACCGAAGGCGAGGAACCACACCCCGCCGACGCCGGTGACGCGGTCCAGGGTCGATGGTGAGGTCGGCGGGCGGCCGTGTCGGCGGCCGATGTCCTCGGCGAGGTGCTCGACTTTCTGTTGGTCGGCGTTGCTCAGGGCGGTATCGGCGGTGCTGCCGTTGCCAGCGTCGCTGTCGCTGTCGTCGCTACCGGCCAGGGACTTCGACAGGTCGGTGATCTTCTGGACCTCGGCGGCCGAGAAGACGCTGCGCGAGGCGTCGCCGCCGTCGCTGAAACTGATGAGCCCGCAGGTCAGGACGTCGCCGGAGGTCTGGTCGAGGATGAGCAGCGACTTCGCGCCGCTGCCGCACTTGTCGCCGGCCTTGGCGAACGTCACGCGATACGGGGACTGGGGTTTCTCGGTCGCGAAGTGGACCACCAGGCCGATGCTGCCGATGAGGACGAGCAGGACACCCAGACAGCAGCCGCCGAGGACGACCGCCGCGGAGCGCTTAGTGGCGGCATCCGGCGTAGTCGCGGGTGTGTCCGTCACGCTCCGCCCCCTCGCCCCGTCCGCGGACCGGCACCGGCCAGCGCGGCCGGGCGAGTGCTGCGGACGGTGCCAACGATACTCCCGAATCCCTTCAGAACGCAGGGACAAAAGGGGATACTGGGTGCAAAGAGCTCGATTCCGGAATCGGGAAGGGAAGTGAGAGCCATGTCCGAGACCGCACCACGGCATGCTTCAGCTTCGGACATCACCACGCATCCAGACGCGATGGAGATGCGGCAGAGATTCGCCAGGGTCGTCGAGGGGCCCAGCGCCAGCACGCTGGACGGACTCGTCATCCTGTTGGGGCTGTACATGGCAGTGTCCCCGTGGGTGGTCCACTTCCACGCGGCCAACCCCGACGTGACGGTGAACAACCTGGTGATCGGCCTGTCGATGGCCGCGTTCGGCTTCGGCCTGGCCCTCCAGCCCGAGCGTCTGTACCGCCTCGGCTGGATCGCCGTCCCCATCGGCGTCTGGATGATCATCTCCCCCTGGGTGGTGACCCAGGGTCACAGCGCCCCGAAGGCGATCATCTGGAACAACCTCTGCATCGGTGCCGTGGCGGTCCTGCTCGGCCTGGCCATGCAGGGCTTCACCATGGGCGCCAGCCGCGCCCGGCGCTGAAAAGGAGCGGAGGTACACGCTGAGGTAGGACAGCCGGCCGCCGAGACCGTTCCCATCCCCCTTCCGGGAGCGCACTCGGCGGCCGAGTCGTGCAGGGAAAACCCGATAGCAGAGGCCCGCTTATTCACGACTCAGTAGCCTGATGGCTTCGCTAGCCTGGCGGGTATGACGGGTGAGGTCGGGTACGTAATCGGCGAGCGGTATCGACTGGTCGACCAGATCGGTCAAGGGGGCATGGGCCGGGTCTGGCGCGCGGTGGACGGACAACTCGGCCGCGAGGTGGCGGTCAAGGAGATCGCGCTGCCTCCGGGGCTCTCCCCGGAGGAACGCGAGCGCTACGTCACGCGCATGGAGAAGGAAGCGCGCTCCGCGGCCCGGCTGGGCCATCCCAACGTGATCACGGTGCACGATGTGGTGCACGAGGGCGACGTCCCATGGATCGTGATGGAACTCGTCGTCGGCGAGTCCCTCGACAGCCTGCTCAACCGCACCGGCTCGTTGCCCTGGGAACAGGCGGCTCGGATCGGGACGCAGATCGCCTTGGCGTTGGCCCACGCCCATGAGCGGCAGATCGTGCATCGGGACCTCAAACCCGACAACGTCCTGCTGGCCGGGACGCGGGTCGTACTCACCGACTTCGGCATAGCCCGGGTCATGGATGAGACCGTGCGCCAGACCTCGGCGGGCACCGTCATCGGCACGCCGCACTACATGTCGCCGGAGCAGGTCCAGAGCCTGGACATAGGGCCCGCCTCGGACCTGTGGTCGCTCGGCGTGCTGCTGTATGCCGCGGTCGAGGGCGGATTGCCCTTCACCAGTCCGCCCGTCTACCCGCTGTTCACCGCGATCCTCAACCAACCCGCGCCACTGCCGCGGCAGGCCGGTCCGCTCACCGGGCTCATCAACCAACTGCTGTCCAAAGACCCCGCACAGCGCCCGCCGGCCGCGCAGGTCGCGGATTACTTGTCGACGCTCGGCCGCGGTGCGGCTGAGCCCACGCCGCAACCGCCGCCCGGGCCGATTCCGCAGCAGAGCTATCCGCAACAGAGCTATGTGCAACAGGGCTATGTGCAACAGGGCCAGCGGCAACGGGGCAAGCGGCAACAGGGCCAACCACAGGCCACCGCACAGCAGCCCGGCTACTACAACCAGCCGACCGGCTGGCATCCCGGCTACGGGCCAGGTGTGCAGAGCACCTGGCCGGGGGCATATCCTCCCGGCCCGTACTTCTCACCCCAGCAGCCGTGGGGCATGCCGGGCATGGGGCTGATACCCGGCACAGTACGTTTCGCCCACTGGGGACAGCGCGTTGCCGCCACCCTCATCGATGGGGTGTGCCTGCTGCCCGGCTACATCGGCTACATCTTCTTCTTCGCCTCCATCAAATTCACCACCGACCCGGAAACCGGCCTGGTCACCGTCAGCGGCCCCTCTTCCGCGGGGTGGGCCTGGCTGGCGAGCACCGTGGTGTTCATCTTCGGCTTCTCGCTATGGCAGCTCTACCTACAGGGCACCACCGGGCAGACCATCGGCAAGCGCGTCGTCCACATCCGAGTGGTCCGCGAAGCCGATGGCGGCTACACCGGATTCGGCCGAGCCGTTCTCCGCTACATGGCTCACATCATTGACGGCCTGCCGTTTTACCTCGGCTACTTCGCCCCGCTCTGGGACGACAAGAACCAGACCTTCGCCGACAAGGCTTGCCACACCGTTGTCATCGAAAGCTAGCCGGAAAGGTCAGCCGCTCTTCTCTCCGGCCTCACCGGCCCCACCCGTCCCACCTCCGCGACCTTGACGCCCCCACGATCCCGCAGTTGACTGACTCGGCGTCAGATTGTTTGCGGCCGCAACAAGACCACTCATCAAAGCTACGAACAGCTGGGAGTGTCCTTAATGCGTGCTCGAACACCCTGGTCGCGGCCGCTCGGGAGCCATAGTCGGGCGGGCTCGAAGCGGCGTCTCGTCCAAGTCGGCCTCGCCGCAGCCCTCACCTTGGCGTCGGTGGACGCCGCCGCTTCGACCAGTGCGGCGGCCAACTCGGCGACGCCGAAGTACCTCGACAAGTCCGCGTCGGTGACGGCGCGGGTCAGTGATCTTCTGGGGCGGATGACGCTGCCCGAGAAGGCCGGGCAGATGGATCAGCAGCTCGTTGACAACGCCACCGCTTCTGGGAGCGGGAGTTGCGGGGCCGCCGGGTTCAGTCTGCCGACGGCCGCGTGTATGCAGTCGGCGATCGTGGACCAGAACGTGGGGTCGGTGCTGGCCGGCGGGACCGACAACCCCGCGGACACCACCGGGAGTGGGACCAGCGGCAACACCGCGCAGGACTGGGCCGACGACTACAACGCCATTCAGCAGTACGCCATCGCCCACTCGCGCCTGCACATCCCGCTGAGCTTCGGCGTCGACGCCGTCCACGGGTTCGGGCATCCCTGGCAGGCGCCGCTGTTCCCGCAGTCCATCGGCATGGGCGCCACGTGGGACCCGTCGGCCGCGCAGGCCGGCGGGGCGATGACCGCCGCCGCGCTGCGCTCCACGGGGTGGACGTGGGCCTTCGCGCCGGTGCAGGACCTGGCGCGGGACAACCGGTGGGGCCGCACGTATGAGACGTGGGCCGAGGAGCCCGCTCTGTCCGCCGCGATGGGTGCCGCAAACGTTACCGGGCTCCAGACCCCGGCTCCGGGCGGCGGGCTCGACGTCAGCGCGACGGTCAAGCACTTCGCCGGGTACTCGGAGTCGATCAACGGTCATGACCGCGACGAGGCCCAGCTGCCCCTGAACTACCTGCAGAGCACGATCCTGCCGTCCTACGCCGGGGCGATCAACGCCGGCGCCGACGCCGTGATGGTCGACTCCGGCTCCATCAACGGCGTCCCGGCCACCTCCTCGCACTACCTGCTCACCGACATCCTGCGCGGCCAGATGGGCTTCAAGGGCGTCATCATCAGCGACTACCAGGACGTGCAGGCGCTCCAGACCGCCTACCACATCGCCGGCAGCCTGCCGGACGCCGTGGCCGAGGCGGTGAACGCCGGTCTGGACATGAGCATGGAGGTCAACGGGCCGGACCAGTGGCAGAGCGCGATCATCCAGGACGTCGGCGACGGCAAGATCAAGATGTCGACGATCAATGACGCCGTGCGCCGCATCCTCACCATGAAGTTCCAGCTCGGCCTGTTCGACCAGCCCTGCGTGGCCGATCCGAGCAAGCCGTGCCTGAACGCCGGGGCCGCCGACGCCGTCGTGGACTCCGGACGCGACCAGACGCTGAAGGCCGCGCAGGAGTCGGTCACACTGCTGCGCGACCAGAACAACGCCCTGCCGCTGGCGGCCGGCAGCCGCGTGGTGGTCACCGGCCCCAGCGCCGACTCGATGACCAACCAGCTCGGCGGCTGGAGCGTGAGCTGGCAGGGGGTCGCCGGGGCCGGGCACGTGTGCTGCATGGGCGCGCCGGACCAGATCCCGCCGGGCACCACGGCCCTGACCGGGATCCTCGGCGCCGACCCGCAGGCCAAGTCCATCCCCGACCAGGCCGCCGCCGTCGCCGCGGCCCCGAACACTGATGCCTACGTCGCCGTCGTCGGCGAGAAGGCCTACGCCGAAGGCCTCGGCGACAACCCGGCCCCGGCCCTGCCGCCGGACCAGCAGGCGCTGATCTCGGCGCTGGAGGCGACCGGCAAGCCGGTGGTGGTCGTGGTCGAGGCCGGCCGCCCGGTGGGCCTGGGCCCGGCCGAGAAGGCGAACGCCGTCGTGATGGCCTACCAGGGCAGCACCGAGGCCGGGCAGGCCGTGGCCGACGTGTTGTTCGGCAAGGTGGACCCGAGCGGCCACCTGTCGATCAGCTGGCCGTCCGACGCGCCGACGGTCGGCGCGGACTTCAACAGCGGCGCGCCGTCCCCGCTCGGCGACGAGCCGAAGTTCTTCGACCAACTACCCGGCACCGGCTCCGGCCCCGGGAACGCCTACAACCCGCTGTATCCCTTCGGATACGGGCTCTCCTACACCACCTTCAGCCACACCGGGCTGTCGGTGACGCCGACCGCCTCGGCGCACGGCAAGCTCACCGCGACCCTGACCGTCACCAACACCGGGACCCGCTCGGGTACCGACATCGTGCCGCTCTACGTGGCCCAGCCGGTCAGCGCCTCTGCCGAGCCGCCACAGCGGCTGGTCGGCTTCACCCGGGTGACGCTGGCCGCCGGGGCGGCGCAGACCGTGAAGATCACCTTCCCGGCCACCGCGCTGGCCCGCAGCCAGGGCGACATCAACGCCTCGGGCCCGCCGACCGTCGAGCCCGGCGGGTACATCCTGCAGATCGACAAGGAGGCCGACACGACGCCTTATGACGTGGACCTGTCGGCGCCGTTCACCCTGACCTAGAGCCGGTTCAGCCCCACGCGGCCGGCGCGGGCGACCTCTACAGGGGCCGCCCGCGCCGGTCCTGGCATACCGTGAAGCCATGAAGCCGAACCGCTCGATTCCGCAGGTGACAGTCATCCCGGTGCTGGTCTATCCGGACGTCCGCGCGGCCGTGGACTACCTGACCACGGTCTTCGGGTTCGCCGAACACATCCGGATCGGCGATGACCACCGCTCCCAGATGCGCATCGGTGAAGACGGAGCCGTGATCATCGCCGACGTGCGCGGGCAGCGGACCGCGCCGACACCCGGCGTCGAGACGCACCTGCTCAAGGTGCGGGTCGAAGACGTCCGCGCGCAGTACGAGCGGGCCAAGGAGCACGGCGCGTCGATTGTCGAGGACCTGGCCGAGCAGCCGTTCGGCGAGTTGCAGTTCACGGTTGACGACCCGGCCGGGCACCGCTGGCAGTTCTGCGAGAGCGTGCGCGATGTGGATCCCGAAGAGTGGGGCGGAACAGTCGTCGGGGACTGAGCTCGCCGCGGGGCCACCTCACGAGGCCGGAGCGGATCCGAACGTCACGTCCATCGTCAGCAGCGGTCCGCGCTGGTGCGCCGGGGCCTGCACCAGATTGGTCTGCCGGGTCTTGGCCCACCCGACGTTCGGGTCCGGGTCCAGCGCCGTGCTGTACGCCTCCAGCACCTTGCCCAGCGTCGCGGAGCTGCTGTAGTCGTCGGTCGCCGGGTCCCCCGGGTTGCTCACCGTGATCCCGTAGGGCGAGCTGATCGACAGCGGTCCGGCGCTGATCCCGGCCGGGTCGGACAGCGTGCCGCCGTCGGCGCCGAAGGACAGCGCGGTCCCGGAGGTCAGGCCGGTGACGCCGAGGATCTTCTGCTGCACGGAGTTCGGCGCCGTCGATCCGCCCGGCAGGTCGGTCAGGTAGGGCAGACCGGCGATGTAGGAGACTGACACACCGGACGGCAGCGCGGCGGCCGGCACCGCGGCGGTGATCCGCACGGTCCCGTCGCCGACCCGGTACAGCGTGGTCACCGGCACCACGACACCGTTCGGGCCGGCCATCTGCTGCACGACCATGCGGCCCTGGAAGCCCACCGCGGGCAGCGGGACGCTGACCGGCTCGGTGTTCGGCGCCGGCGTGAAGAAGTGCGTGCCGGTGGCGTCGGTCCAGGCCGGGCCGATGGACTGCTGCCCGGACGTGGCGGCGTCGATGACGTCCGCGTTCCCGGCGGTGACCAGGTACGGCACCTGGTTCTGGTCCAGCACCAAGGAGCCGGCGCCCTGCCGCAGCTTGTAGGCCGTGTTCACGTTCTGCGAACCCTGATACCAGCTCCCCGGATCGGTCATCTGCCAGACGGTGATGAAGGCGACGTGGCCGTCCGGCGTGACCACGTGGTCCGGCTCGGTCCCCACGTGGTAGTAGGGGATGGGCGAGGTGCCCAGGTAGCGGCCCAGGTCGTCCTTGACGAGGCCGCTGTAGTGCTGCAGGCCGTACAGCGCCTCGTAGCCGGGGTGGTCCTCGTTGTGGCGCGGGCCGCCGTAGTCGAAGCCGCGCGCCGACAGCCGCAGGTCCAGGTACTTGGACATCTCCAGGCCGTCGTCGTAGAACCGCTTGTCGCCGGTGAGCTGCCAGCCGCGCCACAGGAAGCTGATGGAGATGGCGCCGTAGTTCTGGTCGAAGCCGCCGGAGTGCTCGGGGTAGAAGCAGTAACCGCGGTCGCACTCCTTCAGCGGCCGCACCTTGTTGGTGAAGGTGTCCATCGCCTGTTGCTCCAGCCCGGCGGCCAGATCCTCGCGGCCCAGCCGGGTCAGCTGCTGGGAGAGCTGGATCGCGCCGTCCACCGAGCCGATCGCCTGGTTGTCGGCGTCCTGCGGGTTGTACTGCGAGGCCTGCGTCAGCCACTTCCAGTAACCGACGCCGAGGTTTTCCAGCGCGCCCTGTTGGTCCGGACGCAGCATTCCGTCGCCGTACTGCAGGACGTTGTCGGTGTGCAGCAGCGCCCACACAGTGGTCGGCCAGTCGCCGGGACCGCCGTCGGCCAGGGTGTACGGCTCGTAGGCGGCGTAGGGGAATCCGGTGCCCAGCTTGGCCATCGTCACGTCGCCGGGGTTGTCGGCGGTGTAGACGCGGTTGGCCAGGTACCAGTCGATGCTCTTCTGGAAGGCCGGGATGACGCTGGCGTCATGGGTCTGCGAGTAGTACAGCGCCAGCAGGCTGGACACGCCCAGCGAGTTGTCGCCGAGGTCCTTGGTCTTGCCCTGGATCTCGAACGAGCCGGCCGCGCTCTGGTGGGCTATCGCCTTCTGGACGGCGTCCTTCAGCGCGGCCGGGTAGACGCCGGGACCGTCGGGGATGTTGCCGAGATGGACGCTCAGGTCGGCCGGCAGTACCGGCTTGACCACCGGTGCCGCCGCCGGGGAGGCGGCACCGGCGTCCGGCGCGATGGTGACCGCGGCGACCGCGGCGGCCGCTGCGAGCACCGCGAAACGGTAGGGGGATCGACGTGTCATGAGGGTGGTTTTTCCTTCCACTGCAAGGGATTCGGGCTCAGCCCTTGAAACCGGTGGTGGCGATGCCCTGGACCAGGTTGCGCTGGAAGAACACGAACAGTGCGAACAGCGGCGCCAGGCTCACCGTCGCCATCGCGAACATCGGTCCCAGCTCCGAGCCGGAGGTGGCGTCCAGGAACATCCGCAGGCCCACCGGCAGCGTCTGCTTGTCCGGGCTGTTCAGGTAGATCAGCTGGCTGAAGTAGTCGTTCCAGGTCCAGATGAAGGTGAAGATCGCGGTGGTGGCCATCGCCGGCCGGATCAGCGGCAGCAGGATGTAGCGGAAGGTGCGGAACGGCCCGCAGCCGTCCAGCGCCGCCGCCTCGTCCAGCTCCCGCGGCAGGCCGCGCATGAACTGCAGGTTCAGGAACACGAAGAACGCGTCCACGGCCAGGAACTTCGGCACGATCAGCGGCAGGTCGGTGTCGACCCAGCCCAGCTTGTGGAACAGCAGGTACTGCGGGATCAGCAGCACCTCCTTGGGCATCAGCAGCATGCCGATGGCCAGTCCGGTCACCAGCGCGCGGCCCCGGAACTCCAGCCGGGCCATCGCGTAGGCGGTGACCGAGCAGCTGGCCAGGTTGCCGATCACCGCGCCGACCGAGATCAGCACGGAGTTCAGGAAGTAGGTGCTGAACGTGGTTCCGGCCGAGCCCTGCCAGCCGGTGCTGTAGTTCGACCCGGCGAAGTGCTTCGGCCACGGCGACAGCGTGGAGATGATGGCCTGGGTCGGTTTGAACGAGGAGCCGACCATCCACAGCACCGGATACAGCAGGAACAGCAGCAGCACCAGCACGATGACGTGCCACAGGGCCGGCCGCAGGCGGGCCAGGCCGCGTCGCTCGGAGCGCGGGCGCTCCGAGGAGTCCAGCCGGCGCGGATTGAGGGTGTTCGCGGTCATAGCGGTGTCAGTCTCCGTAGTGGACCCAGAAGCGGGACGACCAGAACAGCAGCCCGGTCAGGACGCTCAGGCCCAGGATCAGCACCCAGGCCATCGCCGCGGCGTAGCCCATCTGCTGCTCGGTGAATGCCTTCTGATACAGGTAGAGCGTGTAGAAGAGGGTGGAGTCCACCGGGCCGCCCTGGCCGTCGCCGACCAGCTGGGCCGGGGTGAACGCCTGGAACGCCCCGATCATCTCCACGACCAGGTTGAACAGGATCACCGGGCTCAGCGCCGGCAGTGTGATGGACCAGAACCTGCGCCAGGTGCCGGCGCCGTCCACTTCGGCGGCCTCGTACAGCTCCCGCGGGATCTGCTTCAGCCCGGCCAGGAAGATCACCATCGGCGCGCCGAACTGCCACATCGCCAGGCCGACGATCACCCAGCGGACCGTGGACGGGTCCGAGACCCAGGCCCCGCCCTTGATCCCGAACAGGTTCAGGAACTGGTTGAAGGGGCCGTTCACGTCGAACGTGCCCTGCCACACGATCGCGATCGCCACGCTGGTGCCGAGCAGCGAGGGCAGGTAGAACAACGCCCGGTACAGCCCCTGGCCCCTGCGCGGCTTGGCCAGCAGTAGCGCGACGCCCAGCGCCATCAGCAGCTTCAGCGGTGCCGAGGCGATGACGTACTGCACGGTGACCCAGACCGAGTGCACGAAGCGCGGATCGGCGGTGAACATCTCGCGGTAGTTCTGCAGGCCGACCCAGTGTGGCTGGCTGAGCAGGTCGTACTGCGTGAACGACAGATAGAGCGAATACAGCAGCGGTAGCAGCAGGACCCCGACGGTGCCGAGGATCCAGGGACTGAGCATGATGTAGGCCGCGCCGTTGGTGCGGCGCCGTCCGCCCGGGCGGACCTTGGCCTTCTTGGCGGCCGTGGCGCCGGGCCCGGAGCGGGGCGCGGCGGACAGCGTGCTGGTGGGAGAGGACATGCGGATTCCGGTCCTGTCCTAGCTGCCCTGTGCGAGCAGCTTGTCGGCCTGGTCCATGAAGCTCTGCGCGGCGGCGTCCACCGAGGACTTCCCGAACCACACGTTCTCGGCCATGCGCACATACAGGTCGGTCTCGATCTGCTGCTGCGCGGCCGGTGCGGCCGGCGGCGGGGCGGAGTTGTTCCCCGCCTGCGCGACGTACTGGCCGTAGGTGGCGACCGCCTTGTCGTTGCCGGTCAGCGTCGGGGTGAGCGCGGTGAGGACATCGCTGTTCACCGGACCGCCGCGGGTCAGCCCCTGCGCGGCGCCGGCCTCGGGGGAGTTCACCAGGAAGTCGATGAGCTCGGCGGCCTCGGTCGGGTGCTTGCTCTTGGCGTAGATGCCCCAGTTCACCGAGCGCTTCAGGTATGCGCCGGGGTGGCCGCTCTCGCCGGGCAGCCCCACGTACTGCCAGCCGGTGCCCGGCAGCGTGGTGCTGGTGCCGTACAGGTCCATCGCCACCTGGCCCTTGGCGATCGGGGCCTTGGTGACGTCACCGGTCACGCCGGGCTCGGTGGTGGTGGCCGGCGGAACCGCGCCGTCGGCCCGCATCGCGGCCCAGTAGTTCCACCAGTCCACCAGTGTCTGCTTGCTGAATCCCAGGCTCTTGCCGTCGGCCGAATACAGGTTGCCGCCCTGTTGCCGGGCCCAGATCTCGAAGGCCTGGGTGTTGTAGCTGTCGTCGGCGGCGCCGTAGACCTGGCCGCCGCCGGCGGCCGAGAGCTTCTTGGCCGAGATCTGCTTGGCCAGCGTCGCGTACTGCTGCCAGCTCAGGCCCGCGGTCGGGGAGGTGAGCCCGGCCTTGGCGACCAGATCGCCACTGAAGGTCAGGGCGAACAGGTTCGAGCCGGCCGGGACCTCGTAGAGCTTGCCGTTGACGGAGCCCTGGGCGAGATAGGACTGGTCGATCTTGGCGGTGTTCAGTACCGGACTCTGGGTGGACAGGTCCACCAGCGCATTCTTGTCGGCGTACTTGGCGACGGTGTCGACCTGGAAGATGTCCGGGGCGTCGCCCGCGGTCACCTGCGTGTTCAGCTTGTCGTAGTACCCGGTGTAGGCGCCGGGCTGGGTCTGCACCGAGATGTTCGGGTGCGCCTTCTGGAACAGGGCGATCGCGTCCTGGGTGGCCTTGGCCCGGGTGGGGTTGCCCCACCAGGTGATCCGCAGGGTGATCTTGCCGCCCGCGGCACTGGCGCCGCCGCCGCCGTTGTTTCCACACGCGGCCAGGGCCAGCGCGGCAGCGGCCAGCACGGCGCCGGTGCGGATGCCGCGCAGCCGTGTCGTTTCCGGAACCTTCATCGTCGCGCCTCTCGTGAACGGTCACATGACTTGCCGGGACCCTAAGGCGGCGATCCGGGGGACGTCAAGAGCGTTAACCAAACCGCATGCCGAACCGTGGCGGAGTAGTTGGGTTCTCTGTCGCGCCGGGGTTTGCGTGCGATAGCGTGAACGGTGACATGAAATCCACGGGACAGATCACCATGCGGCACGTGGCCGACCGGGCCGGCGTGTCCTACCAGACCGTCTCGCGGGTCATCAACGACGCCGACGGCGTCGCGCCGGAGACCCGCGAGCGCGTGCTGGCCGCCATGCGCGACCTCAACTATCGGCCCAGCGTCGCCGCCCGGTCGCTGGCCCGGGCCCGCACCGACACCATCGGCCTGGTGCTGCCGTTCCCGGTCGACGTGACCTTCGCGAACGCGCACTTCCTGCAGACCGTCGGCGGGGTGGACCGGGTGGTCGCCGAGAACGACTACAGCCTGCTGGTCTCCAGCCCCAATGACGAGGACCCGGCGCTGTCCGCGCACCGCCGCATGGTGCGCCAGCGCGCCGTGGACGGCGTCATCGTCGAGGCCGGGATGGGGGATGAGGGCATCGAGCTGCTGGTCGAGGCCGGCTACCCGGTGGTGGCCATCGGGCACGTCGCCGCGGCCGTGCCCTCGGTCCAGCCCGACGACGAGAGCGGCGCCTACAGCGCCACCCAGCATCTGCTGGCCCTGGGCCACCGCCGCATCGCCCTGATCGCCGGCAGCACCCCGGGCAACCTGGCTCAGCAGGCCCGGCTGCGCGGCTGCAAGCGGGCCGGCACCGACGCCGGCCAGCCGCTGGACGAGGACCTGATCGCCACCGGCGAGTTCTCCCTGGAGTCCGGCCACGACGCGGCGGCGCGCCTGTTCGACCGGGACGTGCCGCCGACCGCCGTGCTGGCCTTCAACGACGCCATGGCCATCGGCGCGATGCAGCTGCTGCGCGAGCGCGGGATCGACGTGCCGCACGAGGTGTCGGTCGTCGGCTTCGACGACACCCCGACCGCCTCGCTGCTGACCCCGTCGCTGACCACGGTCCGCATCTTCAGCTCCGAGCTCGGCCAGCGCGCCGCCCGCACGCTGATCGGGATGCTGCGCGGCACCAAGGTGCCGCCGGTGCCGGCGGTACTGCCCAGCCAGCTGGTGGTGCGGCAGTCGACGGCGCCGGCGCGACGGGATTGAGGGGCTGAGGGGCTGAGGGGCTGGCTCAAGCCTCTGCGAGCCAGCTCAGGCCTCTGCGGTGGCCGCCGCTCAGACGCGCTGCTCGGAGGTCGCTCAGAGGTCGCTCAGGCGCCCGAGGCAGCCGCGCTCACGCCTCCGCGGCGAGCTTCGCCAGCCGCTCCATGACGTCCGGGTCCGGCCAGGAACCGACCCGGTAGCGTGCCGGGTGGTAGCCCTCGGCCGGGGTCAGCCCGACCTCGTCGGCGACCGCCGCCCACGGGACCATCAGCAGGTCCCCGTCCTTCTTCGGGAACAGGACGAGGTCGGCATCCGGCAGCAGCGAGGTCTCCTCGTCGGCCCAGGAGGCGGCGGTGACCTCCGCGCCCTCGGGGCTGCGGAAGCCCTTCAGCGCGGCCGGGAACGGGTCGCCGGGCCCGGCGATGCCCCGCAGGTGCTCGGTCTGCGGCCCGTAGGCGTCCATCGCCAGCAGGATCTGCGCGTGCTTGACCGCCGCGTGCGCGGGGTGGTCCTCGGGCACTGTGTAGAGGACCACGTTCCCGTCGTCGTCGACCGTGATCGGCGCCGGGCTGATCGGCCGCGCGGCCTGGCGCCACTCGCGCTCGGCGATCGCGAACGCCTCGGTCACGGCCCCGGTGTCCGGCGTCTCGTAGGCTAGTAGCAGGGTGCTGTTGCTGACCGAGAAGGCCAGCGGGCGGGCGCCGGTGATCCGCCCGATCGTCGCCAGCCAGCCGTCGACCAGCGGGAGCGAGGTCAGGTAGGCGTCGCCGTTGTCGGTGTGCCGGGCCGGCTGCGTGCTGCCGGTGCGCCGGCGGGCCTCGTCCAGCGAGGCGGTGACCGTGCGCGCCATGTTCCGGTGCGCGGTGGCGAACGCCTCGTCCCGGCTCACGCCCCAGCGCCGCAGATCGGAGTCCGCGGCGTACCGCATGGCCGAGGGCGTGTCGATGACCAGCATCTCCGACAGGTAGCGCGCGGCCGGCCGGCTGACGATCTCGAACTGCGGGTCGGCCGGGATCGGTCGCAGCACCGGCCGCAGCGCCGCGCGCACGTCGTCCCACTGCTCCGGGGTCGGCGGCAGGGCGGCGATGTCGGCCAGCCGGCCGATGGCGGTCTTGCGGGCGGCGGACGAGGCGCCCCGCGTCTCCCGGAACACCGTCTCCAGATTGATGACCGCCGGCTCGGCGCCCTGAGCGCCCTGATACACGACCTGGAACGTCTCCGGGTCGTAGTCGGCGCGCGCCACGGAGTCCACGGCCCGCACCCGCGCCGCGACCTCCTTCCCGAACCGGTCGCGGGCGGACCCGAACAGTCTTTCGGCTATTCCCATGGCCGGGAACCTAACGCAGGCCGCCGACCGCCAGGTGTCCGTTCAGTGTTCCTGAAGTGCCCAAGGGGCGCCGGCTTCGGAGAACAGCTTCTGCCCGCGCGCACACGATTGCACGAGGTCCACGATGCCCCGCACCGTCGTCGCCCGGCCGACCTGGAAGTCCTCTTTGGACACGTACTGTTCACCGATCGCGCGCGGCTCCGGGGCGTCGCGGACCGCCTCCAGCACGGCTGTGAAGCCGGTGGTGTCCTCCAGCGGGACCATCAGCGGCACCTCGTCGGGGCGCTCCCGGTGGTCCAGCAGGTTCGCCAGCAGGTCGGCCTCGGGGAAGGTCTGGTCCAGTTCCTCAACGCCGGAGCCAACGCCGGAGCCGGAGCCGGAACCGGTGACCGACAGGTGGCCGGTCGTGTAATGGAACACCGCCTCACCCTCAGTCCCCTGCACCCGAACCCACGGATCGATCTGCGTGGGCTGCGGCGCGCAGACCGACACCGCGACCAGGATCGGCGGCGCGTCCGGCAGCTCGATCCGGACCGCCGAGGTGTCGTCGGCCTCGACCGGGTTGGCGTGGAACAGCTCCAGCTCGGTCTTCGCCGGGATCCGGGCCATGGCGTCTTCGCCGAGCACGGCCAGGGCCGTGACGATCGCGTGCGCGAACGGGTTCGTCAGCGCGCCGTCCAGCGCCGGGACGCCGTCGCTCAGCCAGCGCTTGCCGGCCCACGGCGCGCGCTGCCAGTACGACTCCGGCCGGCACCAGGCCCCGGCCGCGCCGACGCCGGTGACCTCGCCGATCGCGCCGGCGGCGACCAGCGTGCGCAGCAGCGGCAGCGCGGCCGAGCCCAGCGACTGGAAGCCGACCTGGACCAGGCGGCCGGTCCGGGCCGCGGTCTTGCGCAGCTCCTCCAGCTGGGCCAGGCCGGTCACCGGCGGCTTCTCCAGCAGCACGTCGGAGCCGGCGCGCAGGGCGGCTTCGGCGAGCGCGAAGTGCGTGGGGGTGGGCGTGGCGATCAGCGTGATGTCCGGCGGCCCGCCCGGCGCGGCCAGCAGGGCGTCCAGGGTGTCGTGCCGCGCGACGCCGGACGGCAGGGCGCCGGGCTCCGGCGGGCGCGGGTCGGCGACCGCGACCAGCCGCAGCCGGCCGGCCCGTTCGAGCTCTGCGACGCGGCTCAGGTGCCAGCGGCCGTGACCGTGGACGCCGACGAGGGCGACGGTCGGGGGTTGACGCACGTGACCACCTCCGTGAAGATCTGTCCCGGAACGTTCTCGTGAACGGTCACAGGAAGCCTAGCAAAGTCGGGAGGGCAAGTGACCGCCTCGCACACCGCGCTGTCGGCCGAGACAGCCGTGAGCGCAAACAGGGACCTGGTCAGCGTCCGCGTGGGGGCGGTGGAGGTGCTGCGGGCCCGGTTCGACGCCGACGCCGTCCCGCCGTCCGAGTGCCGCACGCCGTATCTGCACCCGCTGCGGACGCTGTCCGGCGGCGTGGTGACCGGGCACCGCCCGCACGACCACCGCTGGCACAAGGGCCTGACCATGGCGGTGCCGAAGCTGGCCGTGGCCGCCCCGCCCGGGCGTCCGGGGCGTCCGGCCGCCGCGAGCAACTTCTGGGGCGGCCCGAGCTACGTCACCGGCCGCGGCTACGTCGACCTCGACGACGCCGGCCGCATCGAGACCAGCCTGTTCGAGACCGCGGCCAACGGTTCGGTCGCCGCGGACCTGGTGTGGATCGGCGCCGACGGCGTACCGGTGCTCAGCGAGCGGCGGACGTTCGCTGTCCGGGACGTCGACCGCGAAGCGGGCTGCTGGACCCTGGAGTTCCGCAGCGAACTCCGGACCCTGGGCGCCGACCCGGTGGAGTTCAAGAGCCCGACGGTCCTGGGCCGCGAACTGGCCGGATACTGCGGCTTCTTCTGGCGCGGACCGCGCGCGTTCACCGGCGGCCGGGTCCTGGCCGCCAACGGCCTGGAGGGCGCTGACACGCTGATGGGCCGGCGCGCCGAGTGGCTGGCCTACATCGGCGAGTTCGATGAGCGCGACGGCTTCGCCACGCTGGTCTTCGTGCCCGAGGGCGAGGCGCCGGAGTGGTTCGTCCGCGGCGAGGACTACCCGGGCGTGAACCCGTCGCTGGCGTTCGGCGAGCCGCTGCCGCTGGCGCCGGGGGAGGTGCTGGCGCTGGGCTACCGGGTGGTGATCGCGGACGGGGCCTGGTCGCGGGAGCGGATTGAGGATTACCTGCGGCCGGGTCTCACAGCTGGTCGGTGAGGTGTGCGCGGTCCGGCCCCTGGATCAGGGCCCGGCGACGTCCTCCTCGGTCAGACGTCCTCCTCGGTCAGCAACCGCATCACCAGCCCGGTGGCCGGCTTCGGCCCGAACGCCGTCGACTTGCGCGGCATCAGCACCCCGGCCCCGGCCAGCTGCCGGACCACGTCCTCGGTGGTCGGGCGCAGCAGGACCGCGGTGCCGCCGACGCGCGCCGCCTCGGCGACCGCGTGGTAGGGGTCGTGGTCGAAGCGGACTTCCTCGGGGGTGTCCGGGAGCTGCCAGATCGACTCCACCAGGACGTGGTGCAGGACCGTGGCGTCCAGGGCGCGCCAGGCCTCGGGGCGGTCGGCCGGGATCGCTTCGGCCAGGGCCGCCGGGTCGGGGGCGGTGAGCAGGTAGTGCGTGCTGCCGTCGGACAGGACGAAGGCGTGCTCGCCGGCCGGGATCGCGTCCAGGGCGCGGTGCGGGTCGGCGGTCTCCCGGACCGCGAAGACCTTGCCGGCCTGCACCGCCGCCGTCGCCAGCGGGACGTGCGGCAGGACGCGGTGGATCGCGTGCAGGCTCAGCGGGTAGCGGCCGGCGTCGACCAGCAGCGCCAGGCCGTACTCGGCCGGGCCGCCGCGCTCGGCGCGCAGCCTTCGGTAGGCGGCGTGCCGGTGGTGGCCGTCGGCGATCAGGGCCCGTTGCCAGAGCAGGTCGGCGGCGACGCGCCGGACGGCGGCCGGGTCGGACAGGGCCCACAGCCGGTGCCGGGTGCCGTCCGCGGTGGTGGTCGAGGTCAGCGGTCCGGTCCGGTCGGCGACCTGGTCCAGCAGGTCCGAGACGGTGCGGTCGCCCTGGTAGGTGAGCAGGATCGGCTCGATGTGGGCCTCGGTGGCCCGCATCTGGGCCAGCCGGTCGGCGACCACCGAGTCGGTCACGGCCTCGTGCGGCAGGATCGCGCGGCGCACCGGGGACGGCTCGGCGTCCGCCGCCGGCGTGGAACCGTCGGCACCGGGATCGGCGTCGTCCAACTTGACCAGGCCGATCAGCCCGCGCTGCCGGAAGCCGTGGCCGATCTGCTCGTAGATATACAGCGCCGGTTCGGCGTCCTGGCTCAGTGCGCCGTCGTCGATCCAGGTTCGCAGCGAGGCCGCGGCCCGGTGGTAGCGGGCCGGTGCGCCGGGCCCGCCGGCCAGCTCTTCGGGCGCGGCCAGGATCAGCCGCACGACGTTGTGTTCCTCGGTGTCGGCCAATCGCCTGGCCTCATCCGGACCGATCATGTCGTACGGTGGCGAAGTAACCGCCGACGGGTCGTCGACCCGATCCGGAGCGAACCGCAGCCCCCGGAAGGGGAGGATTCGCAATGCCTGCGGATCGCTGAGTGCCATGCAGGCATCTTATGGATTCGGACGGTGGCATGACGTAGGCGGAGGGTGGAAAGGAAACACGGCAACAAGGTGTCACGGATGGGGAGCCGTTAGCGGGAGCCGAGTACGACGGAGGATCTGATGTCTGAGCGATACGGCGAGTACGACGCCGAGGACGGTACCCGCGAGCCGACCGGAGAAGCTGCCGACTGGTACCGGCAAGGCGTCCAGCTGCTGGAGGCCGGCGACCCGGCGGGCGCGGCGCAGCTGCTCACCAAGGTCGCCCTCAAGACCCCCGACTCGGCGCCGGTGCTGGAGGCGCTGGCCCGCGCACACTTCGACGGCGGACTCTACGAGCAGGCCGTCGAGAGTTTCGCGCAACTCGCCCATGTGAGCCCCGACGACGACTACGCACAATTCGGCTGGGGCCTGGCCGCGGCCAAACTCGGCCAGATGGATGTCGCCGTCGAGCACCTGTCCGCCGCCGCCGCGATGCGTCCGGAGATCCGTCACTATGCCAACGCCCTGCGCGCCGCCCGGTCCACCCTCCGGGAGCAGACCGGCAAGAAGGGGCTGGCCGACACCTGAGCCGCCGAGTGTGATCAGATGGAGGTGTGACCGCTGAGACCGCTGACCGTTCCGGGGGCGCCGGCCACGCCGCGCCCCTGCCGCTGCTGACCTCGCAGAAGTCGCTCGCCGAGGCGTACGACACGGCGCTGCTGGACCTGGACGGCGTGGTGTACCGCGGCGCGGACGCGGTGCCGCACGCCGCCGATGCCCTGCGCGCCGCCGCCGAACACGGCATGCGGCGCGCCTATGTCACCAACAACGCCTCGCGCACGCCGGAGGCCGTCGCCGAGCACCTGAACGAACTCGGCGTCCCGGCGACCCCGGCCGAGGTCGTCACCTCGGCCCAGGCCGCGGCCCGCATGGCGCACGCCTGCGTCGGCGACGGCGGCCGGGTCCTGGTCATCGGCGGCGAAGGGCTGATGGCGGCGGTCCAGGAGGTGGGCCTGAAGCCGGTGGCCTCCGCCGACGACCTGCCCGACATCGTGGTGCAGGGCTTCTCGGCCGACCTGGGCTGGAAGGACCTGGCCGAGGCCACCTACGCCGTGCGCCGCGGCGTGACCTGGATCGCCACCAACACCGACACCACCATCCCCAGCGCCCGCGGCATCGCCCCCGGCAACGGCACCCTGGTCGCCGCGGTGCGCGCCGCCTCCGGCGCGGTCCCGCAGGTCGCGGGCAAGCCGGAGCTGCCGCTGCACCGGGAGTCGATCCTGCGCTCCGGCGCCACCCGGCCGCTGATCGTCGGCGACCGGCTGGACACCGACATCGAGGGCGCGGTGCGCGGGCACACCGACAGCCTGCTGGTCTTCACCGGCGTGACCACGCCGCGCGACCTGCTCGCCGCCCCGGCCGACCGGCGGCCCAGCTACCTCGCCGAGGATCTGCGGGGCCTGCTGACCTCGCACGTCGCCCCGATCCGGGACGGCGTGAGCTTCGTCTGCGCGCGCTGGTCCGCCGCGGTGGTGTCCGAGCAGCTGGTGCTGCACGGCCACGGGGACAAGATGGACGCGCTGCGGGCGATGTGCGCGGCGGTGTGGGAGTACGGCGGGCCGGTCGACATGGAGGACGCGCTCGCGAGCTTGGCGTAGCGGCGCGGAGCCGCGCGGAGCCGCGCGCAAGCTGGGGCCACTGGGGCCGCTGCCTCGGCGCGCGCTCGTGAGCTTGGCGTAGCGCGGGCTGCCCCCGCGCGGGCGCCCGCGGGTTCGGCCCGCGGCACGGCGGCGTCCCCTGCCTGGACCCGCCACGTCGCCGGATCGCGGCCCGGTGCCGAGGCTGGCGGCATGAAGGAACTCGATTGGCGTCCGGCGGTCCGTGTCGTGCTGGTGGATGAGGGCGAATATCCGGTCCACTCCGTGGCGTTCGCCGCGGGCTGGGTGTTCGCGAAGAACGAGCACGGGACCGTCGCCTTCCCGTCCTCGCAAGTGATCAAGGTCAGCCTGGGCTGAGCCGGCCCCGCACCACTGGCCTGAGTCAGCCCTGCACCACGGCCCCGGCCTCGACCAAAGCGTCCACGTCCTCGAACCCCCACGCGGCCAACGCCTCCCGGGTGTGCGCCCCGGCCGCGCACGGCGGCAGCCCCAGCTCCGCGGAGGTCCGCGAGAACCGGGGCGCGGGGGCCGGCTGGGTCAGGCCGTCGCGCTCCACGAGCGTGCCGCGGGCGGCCAGGTGCGGATGCTGCGCGGCCTCCTTCGCCGACAGCACCGGGGCCACGCACGCGTCGCTGCCTTCGAACACCTCGGTCCACTGTGCGCGAGTCCGGGTCCGGAACACGTCCGCGATCAGGGCTCGCAGTTCCGGCCAGCGTTCGCGGTCGTTCTGCCCCGGCGCGCGGTCGGCGATCCCCAGCCGCTGCACCAACTCGGCGAAGAACTGCGGCTCGATCGCGCCGACCGCCATGTATTCGCCGTCCGAGGTTTCGTAGACGTCGTAGAACGGGGCCCCGGTGTCCAGCAGGTTGGTGCCGCGCTGCTCGCGCCACAGGCCCAGGCTGACGAAGCCGTGCAGGATCGCCGACAGGTGCGCGGTGCCGTCGACGATCGCGGCGTCCACGACCTGCCCGCGGCCGGAGCGGGCCGCCTCCCAGACCGCGGCCAGGACCCCGACGACCAGATACATCGAGCCGCCGCCGAAGTCGCCGACCAGGTTCAGCGGCACCTGCGGCGGGCCGCCGGCCCGGCCGATGGCGTGCAGGGTGCCGGTGACGGCGACGTAGCCGATGTCGTGCCCGGCCCGCGGCGCCAGCGGCCCGTCCTGGCCCCAGCCGGTCATCCGGCCGTAGACCAGCGCCGGGTTGCGGGCCAGGCAGGCCTCCGGGCCGATGCCCAGCCGCTCGGCCACGCCCGGCCGGTAGCCCTCGATCAGGACGTCCGCCTGCTCGGCCAGCCGCAGCACCACCTCGGCGCCGCCGGGGTGCTTCAGGTCCACGGCCACCGAGCGCCGGCCCCGGTTGAGCACGTCCCGGTCGCCCATCGACAGCCCGCCGCCGCCGGGCCGGTCCACCCGGATCACCTCGGCGCCGAGGTCGGCGAGCAGCATCGCGGCGAACGGCCCGGGCCCGATGCCCGCGATCTCCACGACTTTCAGTCCCTGCAGCGGCCCAGCCATGCACCCTCCCGGCGCTCCGGCGGCGATTACTGACGGAGTATCAACTTCTGCTGGTGTACCAGTTCCGGCGTCAAGGCGCCTGCTCGAACAACGGCCGCAGCAGTGCCTTCGACCTCTGCCACCGCTCGTCGAGCCGCGCGGAGGGGTGGGGATGCAGGAAGGACACCATCCGCAGCCCGCGGATCGCCTCCAGCGCGGTCAGCAGCCGCAGCTGGAAGTCCGGCAGCGCGGTCACCCGCGGCCCGAACAAGATCACTGACACCTCGGCGAACCGCGCGGTCAGCGCCCGCTCGAACGCGGTCGTCGCCTCCCGCAGCTCCGGATCGGTGCGCGCGGCCACCCACAACTCGATCGCGGCGTCGAAGGTCGGGCCCTGATGCGCCTTCCACAGCAGCTCCAGGGCGTCCCCGACCGGATCGGTCGACCCGGCCATCAGGTCCGGCCGGGCCAGCACCAGCTCGGCCTGCTGCTCGGCCAGGTGCCGGACGGCGGCCACCACCAGCTCGTCCTTGGTCGCGAAGTGGTGCACCTGCGCCCCGCGCGAGACCCCGGCCAGCTCCGAGACCCGGATCGTGGTGGTCCCGGCGTAGCCGTGCTTCACCAGGCACTCGACGGTCGCGTCGAGCAGCAGCCGGCGGGTGGTGGCGGAGCGTTCCTCCTGGGTGCGGCGTGTGGTCACGCCGACCAACTTACAGGCAGATCTGCCGGTTTGTTGAGGACCGCCGAGCTCGGCAGCTCACAGCAGCTCGCGCAGCCACAGACTCACAGCAGGTTGCGCAGCCACAGACTCACAGCAGGTTGCGCAGCCACAGACTCACAGCAGCTTGCGCAGCCGCAGCAGATCCGAGAACGAAGCCTCCAGCTTCACCCGCCCCCGAGCCCACGCCGAGGCGAAGTTCAGCTGCCCGGCGACCAGCGCCACCAGATCGTCGCTGTTGATCGTGAGCCGGATCTGCGCGCGGTCCCGGGGCTCGGTGGTGACGTCCTCCAGGGTCCCCTCACGCAGCGTGCCGTGGAAGGTCACGTCCAGGTCCGGGACCTTCAGGCTCACGGTCCGCACGAGCTTCTTGTTCGACTCGTCCATGTCGCCGAGATTCCCGGCGAACTCCTTCAGCGCTTCCCGGCATTGCTCGATGGTGGCCACTCGCGTGACCCTAACGCACGTCGGCCGGTGTAAGCGTGGCGTCGGCGACCGTCGGCACGCGCGGCGCCGGGAGTTCGGCGGCCACCGGTGCCGGCCGGCGGCGCCGGGTCACCGCGGCCCAGACCACGAACGCCAGGGTGATCAGCATGTAGGCGTCGCCGATGGCGTTCTCCCACCAGCCCCAGTGCATCTCCAGGCCGTGGTCCACCGGGAAGAGCAGTAGCGGGCCGATCAGGAACACCAGCGCGAGCAGCGCCAGGCCGGCCATCTTCAGCCGCTGCCGGCCGCGGATGATCTGGATGGCGAACGGCAGGAGCATCGGGGCGATCCAGACCCAGTGGTGCGACCAGGAGACCGGGGAGATGAGCAGCTGGCAGGCGGCCACCACGGCCAGCGCGCAGACCGGGTCGCCGTGCCGGACCGCCCGGCGCGCCCCGAGGTAGGCCAGGGCGATGACGGCCATGGACAGCGCGAGCCACAGGTGCTCTTCGGTCTTGACCGACATCGCCAGCCCCGGCAGCCCGCCGAGCCGGTGCAGCCCGCCGCGCAGCGACTGGTTGGCGGCGTATCCGAGGTCGCCGATGCGGGTCGGGTCGAAGACCGTCTCGGTCCAGTAGGCCTTGCTGTCCCGCGGGGCCAGGATGAAGCTCAGGGAGGTGGCTCCGACGAAGGCCGCGGCCATGTTCGACGCGGTCTTCCACTGCCGGCGCGCGACGAAGTAGAGCAGGAACACCGCCGGCGTCAGCTTGATCGCCGCGGCGATGCCGGCCAGCACGCCGCGCGGGATCCTGGTCTTCGGGCCGAGCGCGTCGGTGACGACCAGGCCCATCAGCAGTAGGTTGATCTGCCCGTGCAGGAAGGTGCTGCTGATCGGCTCCATCACCAGGCTGAGCAGGGTCAGCGTGACCAGCACCCGGGGTGTGGGCTCGGGCAGGAACCGGGCTCCGGCGCGGGTGCGCAGCACCAGGTAGAAGGTCCAGGTCAGGGCGGTGAACCCGATCGCCACCATCAGGACCGCGGCCAGGTAGTAGCCGACGAAACCCAGCACGCTGAACACCACGGCCGCGAACGGCGGGTAGGTGAACGGCAGGTTCGGCCCGGCCAGCGGCCGCGGGAAGGCGGTCGTGTACAGCGGCAGGTTCTTCATGAAGGAGATCCCGCCGTCCCGGTAGACCTTCAGGTCTATCAGCGGGTTCCCGCCCTTGCCGGCTATCAGCCCGATCCCGAAGACCAGGACGGCCGCTGCCATCCACCAGGCGGCGGCCCGGCGTCGGCTCCACGGCTTGTAAGACGTTGTCAAACGGTCGATCCAGGGACCGTCGTCCACCATCGCCATGCCAGCGATACTCCTTATGATCCGACGCCGGCGCCGCGGCAGGACTCACGCGCTTCCAGGGGGTGTCGCGGCGAGGGGATTCTTCGCGACAGTCGCATACGTTAGCGGATATGGACGGCGCATGAATGTCACTCGAAAGATTTGTGAGTTAACGGCAGATGCCCGTCAGGCGACGCCCTGACCAGGGTTTCATCGCTGCATGAGGGAATCCTGAGGCAATCTGTGCAATATCTGGCGGCATTGCTAATTCGCGGCGTCCTCGCGGCGGCCATCTGGTTCTGCTACAGCTTGTCGTAGTTCGCTGGCGTCGTCAAGATGGTGCCGGTGCGCGGGCCGGAGTCGGTGCCACAGCAAGCGCCACAGCAAGCGCCACAGTCAGTGCACAGTCGGCGCAGCAGTGGGTCCGCACGATAGCGTTCGTAGTGAACAACCGACAACCGAAGGCGAGCGGCGCGACCATGGACGAGTTCGAGACGGACGGCCGACCGGAGGGGGAGGCCGGCACGCCGGCGACCGCCTTCCAGGACGGCGCCGAACCCGCCGACTTCCACGTGGACTACGAGCACTCCGGCGACCGGCGGGTGGACGACGCCCTGGACCGCCTGGCCGCTCTGCCCGGCACCCCGCTGCCGGAGCACGCCGACGTGTACGACGCCGTCCACACCGAGCTGCGCGCGATCCTGTCCGAGCAGCCCGCGGGCGCCCAGGGCCCGCGGTGACGCCGCGGCGCCGCCTGGACGCCGAGCTGGTGCGCCGCAACCTGGCCCGCTCGCGGGAGCAGGCGCGGGAGCTGATCGAGGCCGGCCGGGTCACCGTCGGCGGGCAGACCGCGGGCAAGCCGGCGACCCAGGTGGAGACGGCCGCGGCGATCGTGGTCGCCGAGCCGAGACTGGGCGCGGACTACGTTTCGCGCGGCGGGCACAAGCTGGCCGGGGCGCTGGCGGCGTTCGCCGGACACGGTCTGAGCTTCGCCGGCCGCCGCGCCCTGGACGCCGGGGCCTCCACCGGCGGCTTCACCGACGTGCTGCTGCGCAACGGCGCCGCGCACGTGGTGGCCGTGGACGTCGGCTACGGCCAGCTCGCCTGGTCGCTGCGCACCGACGAGCGGGTCACCGTGCTGGACCGGACCAACGTCCGCGACCTGACCCCGGACATGATCGGCGGCCCGGCGGAACTCGTGGTGGGTGATCTGTCGTTCATCTCACTGCGGCTGGTGCTGCCGGCGCTGGCCGCCTGCGCGACCCCGGAGGCGGACCTGACCCTGATGGTCAAGCCGCAGTTCGAGGTCGGCCGGGAGCGGCTGGGCTCCGGAGGCGTGGTGCGCGACGTCGCCCTGCATGCCGAGGCGGTGCGGGACGTGGCCGCCGCCGCGGCGAAGGCGGGGCTCGGCGTGCGCGGCGTGGCCGCCAGTCCGCTGCCGGGACCGGCGGGCAATGTGGAGTACTTCCTGTGGCTGCGCGCCGACGCGCCGCCGCTGCGGGAGGAGGATTTGACGCGGGCTATCAAGGAAGGGCCGGCCGGGGACGGGCGGTTTGATGCGGACTCCACGGCGGAGCTCGGGTCGGAGCTCGGGCCGGAGCGCGGGTCGGAGTCCGCGCCGGAGGTCGTGCCGGACTCCATGCCGGAGCTTGCACCGGAGCCCGTGCCGGACTCCACGCCGGAGCTTGCACCGGAGCCCGTGCCGGATGCTGTCAGCGCTGCTGGATTGATCGTGAACGAAGGGTCTGGGGACTGAACTGATGGGACACGGCGAGCGCAACGTGCTGTTGGTCGTCCACACCGGCCGGCAGGTCGCCCTGGACGCCGCGCGCGACACCGTCGCGCGGCTGTCCGCCTCCGGGGTCGGCGTGCGGGTCCTGGCCGGCGAGGCGGGGGAGCTGGAGACCGATGCCCCGGTCTGCGCGGCCGACGCCCAGGCGCTGGAGGACATCGAGCTGGTGGTGGTCCTCGGCGGCGACGGCACGATGCTGCGCGGCGCCGAGGTGGCCCGCACCGCAGGCGTCCCGCTCCTCGGCGTGAACCTGGGCCGCGTCGGCTTCCTGGCCGAGGCCGAGTACGAGGACCTGGCCTTCGTCGTGGACCGGATCGTGGCCCGGGACTACACGGTCGAGGAACGGATGACCGTGGACGTCGAGGTCCGCCTCGACGGCCAGGTCGTGGACCGCTCCTGGGCCCTGAACGAGGCCAGCGTCGAGAAGTACTCCCGCGAGCGCATGCTCGAGGTACTGGTCTCGATCGACGGCCGCCCGCTGTCCAAATGGGGCTGCGACGGCGTCATCTTCGCCACCCCGACCGGCTCCACCGCCTACAACTTCTCAGCCGGCGGCCCGATCGTCTGGCCCGACCTGGACGCCCTGCTCCTGGTCCCGATCAGCGCCCACGCCCTCTTCGCCCGCCCCCTGGTGGTCTCCCCCCACTCGCTACTGGCCCTGGAGCTACAACCCAACGGCGACGACGCGGCGAGCAAGGGCGCTGTGATGTGGTGCGACGGCCGCCGCGTGATCGACCTGCCGCGCGGCGCCCGGGTCGAGGTGCGGCACGGGGCGCTGCCGGTGCGGTTTGCGCGGCTGCATCGGGCGCCGTTCACGGATCGGTTGGTGGCTAAGTTCGCGCTGCCGGTGGATGGGTGG
>NZ_JAAFYZ010000121.1 GCF_018274385.1 Catenulispora pinistramenti
GCCATACGAAACCGCCGCCTACCTGCATGTCCGCCGCGCGCGGACTTTACCCCCGGACACCGGTGCTGTACCCCCCGGGCTGACGACGCGACCGAGGGGAACGGACCGCACCACCCCACAAACCGCCACCGCTGAGACTCACCCGGCCACCCGAGGGAACCGCGCTAGTTTCCCTGAGGTTGCCGAGGCCCGCCGGAGGCCCGGCCCTTCATCACAGCCCTTGACCTTGATCTTGCTGTTGATCTTGCTTGTGCCGTTGATCTTGCTCTTGATCTGGCCCTTTGCCCTTGCTCTGACTTGCTGGAGTTGAAGAGGCCTGAGGTGCGGCGGGGTTGTGAACGCGAGAACCGGCAGCCGAAACACAGACTCGCCGACTTGAACCCCGAACCGGCACAACTATGACCGAAGGCCGTAAAAAGCTTTGAAAACCACAGACCAACAGCAACCCGGCCCACAAACTCCAACCCCAAAGAAGATCCGAACCCGAACACCCCAAACCGACCCGCTACCGCACTACCTCACCCCGCCAGCAATCTAGCGAAACCGCCACGCCGACAACCTCCGCCCAGGCCAAGTCATCACCAGAGCAAACGTTGCCTGACACGGGGGGCTTGACCCCGGCAGTAGTCCACCGGCCCCGGCCCCGGCCCCGGGCGGTCGGCCCCGGGCGATCAACCCCGGGGCCGCGCCTACATCGGTCTGGACTCTAGTTGAACGCCGCGAAAGTACACGCCGCTACCGCAACCCTCGAATTCACGCCGAGGCCCGACATCGTGAACACGCAGTGGCCGTAGGCAGCCGAGGCATTGACCACCGCCGCGACAGCCGTCGTGACGCAGACCAATTTTGTCGAAGTGGTGAGTTCATCGAAGTTGTACAGCACTGAATAGCAACCTGTGGCGTCGCCATCGGGCGTCACCACGGCCTCCGCCGATGCGCTGGCCGAAACCGAGGTCGCGGCGACGGTGCTGGCCGATGCGGTGGACGCCATCGCCACGCCTCCACCGACCAGGGTGAGCGCGGTCAATGCGGTGGCAGCGCCGAAGCGGCGGACGGAGAGTGAATTCTTCACCTGGTGCTCCTCTTTCCCGTGTGGGTCCTCATCGTCGGGAAGTAGCCGCCGAAGCCACTTCGCAGTGGGCAAAGTGGTCTTGGGCGCCGATGCTTCCCGTCGGATCGATCTTCATGGAGGACATCCGGCCACACCAAGGAATCCGTACGAGTCCGGACTGTCGATCAGCTACTGCTGCCGCCACATCGGCAGTCATCAGAGCCTTGATCTCTCAGGAGGCGGCGCCGCACCTCAGTCCAGAATGATCTGCGCCTCCAGCTCCTTCAGCTTCGCGAAGTCCGCCTCGACGGCCTCCGGGTCCGGGTCGGCGAAGACCACCCAGCCGAAGGCGTCGAACAGGCCGGTCGAGGCCGGGACGACGTCGCCGGTGCCGTAGGGGATGTGCTTGCAGTCGAACGTCGGCAGGCCGTCCACCTGGTCGAAGAGGTCGCCGTTGCGCCAGGTGCCGGAGCGGGGGGCGGTGAGGAAGGCGGCGCGGACGTGGCGCAGCCAGTCGTAGCCCGGCTTGAACTCGCCGTCGACCAGGTGCCGGACCGTGCGCTGGATCTGGGCGTCGCCGGTGGCCAGGCGGGTGACCATCTGGTGGCCGCCGCCGGCCGGGCGGGCGCCGATCTCCACCAGGCGCGGGCCGGCCGCGGTGAGCATGACCTCGACGTGCGCGCTGAAGTTGCGGATTCCCACGGCTTTGGCCACCTGCTGGGCGAAGGCGAACAGCTCCGGGACCTCCGGCGTGTCCGGCGGCAGGAAGTCCACCCGCTCGTAGATGCCGGTGCGGCCGTGGTCCGCATGGTCGTAGCGGACCGCCTTGGTGTAGCGGCAGACGTCCACGAGGCCGTACTCGCCGTTGACCGCGTACAGATCCACGATGTACTCGACGCCCTCGGCGAACTCCTGCAGCAGGACCGTGGTGTTCACCTGGTTGGTGATGTTGGTGTGGCCGAGGATCGCCTCGAACGGCGTGCGCAGGTCGCCGCCGGGCTCGACGAAGTGCACCGAGTCGGTGGCGCAGCTGTTGGTCGGCTTGAGCACCAGCTTGGAGCCGCCCAGCCCCTCCTGCTCGATCCACGCGGCGGCCTGCTCGACGCTCTCGGCGCGGAACTGCTTGAGCGTCGGGATGCCCGCGGCGGCCACCGCCTGGCCCATGTCCCACTTGTCGCGGCGGGCCGGGATCAGCGCCGGGTCGTTCGCCAGGTCCGGGGTGACCTCGGCGGCCAGGTGCTCGGCCAGCAGCACCCCGAACTCGCTGCCCGGGATCACGGCCAGCGGGTCGAACTGCCGCAGGTGCTCGGCCAGCACGCGGCGGCCCCGCTCGGTCCCGTTCCAGACCAGGATGTGCTCGAAGTTCTCCGGGAACCAGCCCGAGAGCACGGCCGCGGGCGTGTCCAGCATGCTCATGACGGCGATCGCCCGCACCCCGCGCTCGGCGAAGGCGGGGGCCAGTTCCTGCCCGGTGGACAGCGGGTCGACGATGACGATGTTCCGTTCCATGCTCCCACTACGCTTTCTTCAGAGCCTGCTTCAGGATTGGTCTTGGTGGGTCCGGAGCCTCTCAGTGCTCTGCGCCAGTGATGCAGGACATCAGCACCCTGGCCGATTCGGCACCCGACGGATACGCGGCCAGCGCGCAGCGCACCGCCAGCGGCGGGTCGAAGGACTCCAGCCGCAGCGCGCGCAGCCCGCGCTGGGCATCCAGTTCGGCCAACGGCGAACCGGCCGCGTATGTGCCGGCCGCACTGCCGTCCAGCACCGCGCCGAGGTGTGCCTTGAAAGCCTCGAACGAAGCCGTGGTGAAGTCGGTCCCGTGGTGGTCGGGCCGGTCCCAGGCCAGATAGGCCCGGACCACGGCCGGGTCCTCGGCGGCCAGGAACTCGTCGGCCCAGATGGCGTGGTCCCGGCTGGTGGAGAACTTCAGGCCGTCCAGCCGGTAGAACTGGTTGGAGATGATCCCGGCGTGCTTGGCGGGCGAGACGCCGGCGGCGGCCAGCACGGCCGGGACCAGCACCGCGTTGTAGAAGGAGTTGTCCATCCCGAGGAAGTGCCAGACCTCTGAGATCGCCTCCCAGGCCGCGGCGCACGCGGCCGGGGTCGCCTCGACCCCGGGCTGAAGGTGTCGCGCGATCGTGTACAGGTAGCCGAGCCCGAGTTCACACCAGACGTCGATCCGCAGCTGTGCGCCCGAGGATCCCTGCCACGGCAGGCCCCAGTCGGTCTCGTACGCCATCGGGATCTCCGGCAGCCCGGCCTGCAGGTAGTGGTCCAGCACTTGCCGGACCCAGGTCGGAAGCTGCTCGGTCAGCCACGCCTGGCGCAGCGGCTCGCGCAGATCCTCCAGAATCAGCACCGGGAGCACCGCCGTGGTGAACTCGGCCGGGGCATCGCAGCAGCTTGATACCGGGTCCACCAGATTGAGCGCGGAGGTGAAGCCGCCGCAGCCCTCGCAGCAGCCGCCGGCCGCGCCCTCGCCGCAGATCCCGCAGGAACCGGTGACGCGGACGTGGTGCAGCGTCTGCTTGCACGCCGAGCACAGCGCGACCGGTGTCTCCTTCTCCCGCACGGCGCCCGCCGCGAGGAGTCCGGTCAGCAACTCGGGCACGGCGGCCCGGTAGTCGGCGTCGGTGGTGGGATCGCTGAACAGGTCGAAGTCGAATCCGGCCAGCTCCATGGCCCGGTGGATCCGGTCGCCGAAGACCTTGAGCATGTCCGGCACGGGCATGCCCAACTGGTCGGCGCGCGCCAGGGTGTAGTTCTGGTGCGGGTCCAGCCCGCAGAAGTACACGACGTCCTCGCCGGCGGCCCGGGCCGCGCGGGCGGCGAGATCGGCGGCGAGGAACGGCCCGGACAGGTGGCCGACGTGCAGCGGGCCGTTCGGCGTGGGCTGCGGGGAGATGACGAGCTTGACGCCGGTCCGGACCGGGACAGACTGCTGCACCGCGAACACCTTTCTCAGAGCCGGTATTGAGAATCAGGATCTTGCTGAAGGCGGGGAGAAGCTGTTCAACTGTTCGGGCGGCCCGGCCGGGACGGCCGAGGTGTTCAACCGTTCGAGCGGTCAGGCCGGGACGGCCTCGGTGCCGTCCGTCGCCGCGCCGACCGGCGCGGTGGCCTCCGAGGCGGCCTGCGCGGTGGCCTGCGGAGCGACCTGCGACTCGCGCATCCCGAAATAGCCGATCGCGATGCCGACCGCCGCGATGGCCCCGGTCCACCACCACACCTGCTGGTGCGTCGTGTTCCACAGGGCGACGCCGATCGCCGGGCCCACCGCCTGGCCGAGCCCGAAGACCGACTGCATCGTGCCCAGATAGCGACCGGTCCCGCCCTCCGGCGCGACCCGGGCCGGCCAGGAGAACACGCTCGGGCCGCCCACCATCTCCCCGAGGGTCACCATCAGCATGGCGATCCACAGCATCGGCACCCCGCCGGGCAGTCCGAAGCCGACCATGCCGGCGCCGAGCAGCACGAAGCCGGTCATCACCGCCAGCCGCGGCGACCAGTTCTGGACGAACTTGGTGATCAGCAGCTCGAAGGCGATGACCAGTCCGGCGTTCAGGCTGAACAGCGAGCTGTAGACGATGGTCCCGTGCCCGGCGTGCTTCACCGACAGCGGCAGCACCGCCATCATCTGGACGTAGATCACGGCGTTGACGAAGACCATCACCAGGTAATAGACGAAGCGCCGGTCCTGGAACGCCATCCGGTACCCGGTCGTCGGCCGCTTCGCGGCCGGGCGGTCACCGCGCGCCGCGTCCCGGGGCAGCACACCCAGCGCGATCAGGCCGAAGACCAGCGAGGTCGCGCCGTCGATCCAGAAGATCAGGTTCCAGGACACCTGGATCAGCCACACCGCCAGCAGCGGGCCGGCGGTGGACCCGACGTTGGAGGCCGCGCGGTTGAACGCCATGACCATGGTCTGGCGGGCTTTGGGCGTGTTGGCCGCCAGGATCGCGGCGGTGGCCGGCCGGTAGGACACACCGATCGCCCCGGTGAAGAAGAGCACCACCAGGATCACCGGATACACGGTCACCAGGCTGACCGACGCGACCAGCACCGAGCCGGCCAGCATCGAGGCGGTGATGGTCAGGCGCGGCCCGAAGCGGTCGGCCAGGCCGCCGCCGCCGAACAGGCCGATCACGGAGCCCGCGCCGTAGACGGTCAGCGCCACCCCGGCCTCGGTCGCGCTGAACCCGCGATGGACGAGGTAGAGCACCATGAACGCCTGGAGGAACGCGCCGAGGCGGTTGACGAACACGCCGATCAGCAGCACCCGGACGACGAGTGGCACGCCGCGCAGCGTCTCCAGGATGCCGACGGCGGCCTGCTCGGCGGCCGACTCGGCCGACTCGGCCGGCGGGCTGGCGCTCATCGAGCGGCCTCTATGTCCGGTTCCCCGGTGCCCGGTTCCATCGTGATCGCCTTCTGCGCGGCGTCCAGAGCGGAGACGCACTCGTCGGCGGTGTCGGCGACGGCGATGGCGTGGGCCACCCGGCTCAGCCAGGCCACACCCCGCGGCGGCAGCTTGACCTCGGTCATCGGGTCCACCAGGACCTGAGCCTGCTCGATCGCGGCGGGCAGCGCGTCCCGGTCGATGTCCACGCGGGCGAGCACGCCGTCGTGCTCCGGGTAGTAGAACCGGATCGCGGCGACCCGGCGTGCCGAATCGGTCAGCCCCGGGTCACGACCGCACGCGACGTCGGCCGCGATCCGGTTGACGTCGATCCCGCCGGCCAGCAGGGCCAGCAGCGGGATGTGGCCGCCGGCCAGCCGGGCGTTGATCTCGATCACCTTGTAGCCGGCGGCGGTGCGGCGCAGCTCGGTGTGGGTGACGCCGGTGTGGAACCCCACCGCGCGGTGCGCCGCGGCGACCAAGGCGGCCAGGTCGGCATCGGTGCGCAGCGGATCGGCGGCGTCCACGACGTGTCCGACCTCTTCGAAGGCCGGCGCGAAGCCGAGCTGCTTGCGCGCGACCGCGAGCACGGCCGCCCGGCCGTCGAAACAGGCCGTCTCCACGCTGATCTCGGGACCGTCGAGGTATTCCTCGACCAGCACGGACTCCTGGTACTTCGCCTTCTCCTCGGCCAGTTCGATCCCGGCGGCCGCGTGGAAGGCCGCTGCGACGTCCTCGGCCCGGTCCACCCGGACCACGCCGAAGCTCGCGGCCAGGTTGCGGGGCTTGACCACGACCGGGAAACCCAGCCCGGCGGCGGCCCGCACGGCGTCCTCGGCACTGCCCACCGCGATCGAGCGGGCCTGCGGGACACCGGCCGCGTCCAGCGCCTGCCGGGTCGCGTGCTTGTCCCGGCACCGGGCCACCGCCTCGGCCCCGGAGGTCGGCAGGCCCAGGCCCTCGGCCAGCGCCGCGGTGTCGATGATCCGGGACTCGTCGTAGCTCAGTACGCCCTCGATGCCCCGGCCGTACTCGGCCCGGAGCCGCTCGTCGAGCTCGCGGGCCGCGCCGAGCATCGCCTCGGCGTCGAGGGTGTCGACCCGCGTCGATCCGAGGATGTAAGGCTCCTGCCAAGTCACCCGCGGGTCGCGGCCGGCCCCGCCGAGGAACAGCCACACCCGGTAGTGCGGGGCCAGGGCCTGGTGGAACGGCTCTCGGAACAGGGCTCCCAGGCTCGATACGACGATGACGAACGGCCGGTCTTCCGGCGCGGCCAGTGCGGGATCTGCCATGACTTCGCGCGCTCTCCTCGCTGTGTCAGCGGCCCAGATCGTAGACCGAGGGACCGGAACATATCAGGGGTCTCGGGTACGGCACCACTATGCGCCGGCGGACCGCGAAATGTCGGGGATTCAATGAATACTCGTAGTCATATCCCCGATACACATAGATACCGATATCAGAACCCTGGATCACGGATTAAGAGTGCTGCTAGCATCTCGCCCCACCACCAGAGGGATCCTCCGGCGGGGGAAAGGTCACGGGCGAAGGGGGCACTACATGCACGTCTTCAATCGATCCACCGCACAGGCCAGCACGACCGGAGCAGTCGAGGTCGTCAGGTGGGAGCAGTTCCAGGGCGCCGACCAGCTGCCTTTCGGCGGGATGTGGTACTCGGTGGCCCCCGGGAGCTCCAGTGCCAAGGACCAGCACCCCGATGTCGAGCTCTCCCTGGTACTCGGCGGCGTCGCCGAGGTCGAGGCGGCGGACGGGACGATCACCGCGGTTGCCGCCGGCTCGGGCTTCCTTCTGGCGAGCAACGAGTCGCACATCGTCCACAACAGCTCGCCGGACACCCCGGTGGTGGTTTTCAGCGCTTACTGGATGCCCGACGGGGACCCCCAGAATACCGAGACTCGAGAGCGGTAGGGGTATAGACCAATGAGCCCTGAGACAAATCCTTTATTCCTTTCCCAATGCGTTGATCCATGAGCGCCCGGGTCTGTGTGATCGGTGCGGGCCTGGCCGGTGCCGCACTGGCTTGGCGACTGGCTTGTTCGCGCTGCCCCGGGACTGAGACAACCCTTGTCGGGGATTCCTCCGAAGGCCGGCAGGACGCCAGCCGGACCTCCGGCGGGCTGGTCCGCGCCTTCGACATCGACCCCTGGCACCGCGGCAACGCCGAGGCCGGCCTGGCCGAGCTGCTGGCCGATCCGCTGCTGCGCAAATGGGCCGGTTACCGCCGGGCCGGATCGACCTACATCCTGGACACCAGCCGGCCCGACCAGCTGGCGGCGCTGGCCGCGGCCCGGGCCATGGCCGGCGTCCGGATCGCCGACGCCGCGGAACTGGCCGCCGAAGGCTGGCGCGGCCTGCCCGAGCACGCTTTCGCAGTGTTCGAACACGAGGCGGGCTACATCTCGCCGCACGAGTTCCGCAAGGCACTGACCGTCGACTTCGCGGTCAGATCCGGCAGCGTCCTGCTCGACGGCCCGGTTGTGGGCCTGGAGCGGACGCACAGCGGCCGGTCGTGGAACGTGCGGACGCCGGACGGCCGCTCGCGGGAGTTCGACGTCGTCGTGCTCGCGACCGGCGCCTGGACTCCGGCCCTGCTGCACCGGCAGGGCTGGCGCGCGGCCGGGCTGACCACCAAGGCGATCCAGTACACGCTCGTCCAGGCCGCCGGCCACCGGCCGGCGCCGTTCATCGACGAGACCAGCGGGCTGTTCGGACGGCCCGCCCAAGACGGTGTGATGCTCCTTGGCGTACCCACCGAATCCTGGGGGGTGGACCCGGATCGGCTCGACACCGACCCGGATCTCACAGACCGGGCCCTGCACCTGGCAGCCGAACGGCTTCCGGGCCTGACGCCGACCGCGCGCCTGCGCACGGTCGTGGCCGCCGACTGTTACGGCGACCGCGCCGGGCTCGTCTTGGAGCCGGTGGCCGCGGCCGGGGGCGGGGTCTTCACCTTCTCGGCCGGGTCCGGTGGCTCGGCCAAGACCGTTCTGCCCGCGAGCGCACACGCGGCGGAGCAAATCCTGCACGGGTAACCAACCACCAGTCACGCACGCGCCGAAAGTCCTCACGGCGCGAGCGACGCACGTCCCGCGCGACCACAGGCACAACACGCACGCGGCCGAACGTGTCACTTTCGCGTACTCGGCCCGCGGCGCGGCAACGTCTTTCCAACTGATGAGGAGAACCACGTCGTGTCCGAAAACACTCCTGCCTTTCACGTAGCGGCCATCGGCGCCGGGCCGAGCAACCTGAGCCTGGCCGCGCTCTACCAGGCTTGCACCCAGGACCGCGGCATGGTCCTGTTCGACCGGCAGCCCGGACCGTCCTGGCACGCCACCCTGCTGCACCCGGGCGTGGACATGCAGACCTCCTGGCTGAAGGACCTGGTCACGGTGGTCGACCCGACCCACCGGCTCAGCTTCCTGAATTACCTGGTGACCTCGGGCCGCTTCTACGCCCTGAACAACTCCCAGTTCGACAGCCTTCCCCGGCGCGAGTACCAGCGCTACCTGGCCTGGGCCGCGGGCCAGATCGACAACCTGCACTTCGGCGTGGACATCGACGAGATCTCGCTGGGCGCCGACGGCTTCCAGCTCAGCTCGGCCGGCGTCGCGCACTCGCTGTCCGAGCACGTGGTGGTCGGCGTCGGCACCCGGCCGGCGATCCCGGCGCAGCTGTCCGGGCTGCCCGAGGACCGGGTGTTCATCGCCGACCGACTGGTGCACCGGCTGCCGGAGATGGCGGTGGACAAGACCGTGCCGGTGGCGGTGCTCGGCGGCGGCCAGACCGGCTGCGAGGCCGTGCTGCGGCTGATCGGCGAGGGCTTCACCGCCATCCGGTGGATCGGGCGCGGGCAGTGGTTCCGCACCATCGACGACTCCCCGATCGCGAACGAGTTCTACCGTCCCGAGCACCAGCAGTTCCTGCAGGGGCTGACGCTCTCCAGCCGGGAGAAGCTCGTGCGCGGCCAGCGCTCCACCGGCGACGCGCTGACCCCGGGCGGGATGCGCGCGGTCTACCAGGCGAACTATCACGCGCTGCTGGAGACCGGGAGCTTCGCCGCGCACATCATGGTCGGGCACGACGTCGTGGGCGCCACGGCCGAGGACGACCAGGTCGTGCTGCGCTGCGAGACCTCGGAGCAGCGTTCTGAGATACCCGTCGCCTACGCGGTGGTGGCGATGGGCCGCGAGCGCACCCCGATCCCGTTCGACGACGAACTGCGGGAGCGCGTGGACTTCGACGACAACGGCGAGGTGATCGTCGAGTCCGACTACTCGATCCGGTGGAAGGGCAGCAACGGCCACCGGATCTACGCCCTCAACCGGGCGCGCTTCAGCCACGGCATCCCGGACGCGAACCTGACGCTGCTGCCGGTGCGCTCGGCGCTCATCGTGAACTCGATGCTCGAGCGCGAGGTCTACCGCCTCCCGGAAAACCTGTGCGCGGTGACGTGGGGATGAACATGCCCGAGCAAAGCAGCGAGCACGAGCAAGGCGAGGCCGGCTTCGCCTATGACGGCCTCCGGTTCCGGCCGGTCGAAGCAGAGCACGAACCCGGCGCCGCGACCACCGTGGGGCTGTACCACAGCCGCGGCGACGAGATGTGGGCCGAATTCGCCGGCGGGAACGTGCGCACCGGCCGCCTGGTCGGCGCCATCCGCCCCGACGGCACCATCGACGGCGCCTACTGCCAGGTCTCCTCCGACGGGCAGAGCGCGGCCGGCACGCTGGTGAGCGTCCCGGATCGGCTGCCCGACGGCCGGATCCGGCTGCACGAGCACTGGCGGCGCGCCGACGGTTCCAGCGGCGTCTCGGTGATCGAGCAGATCGACAGACCCGGCGGCGGGCAGCTGTCCTCGGCGCGGCTGGGGTATCTCAGGGATGAGATTTACCGGCAGCTGCGCACGCACCTGGGAACAGCCGACGTCCTGGCGGCCACGCGGAGCGCGACCCGGCTGCTCGACCAATGTCTGGACGGCCGGACCCCGAGCGAACTCACGGTCCAGGTCGCGCACGACGGGGACGCGACCGGGATGTACACGCTGGCGTTCGTCCGGACCATGCAGCTGATCACGGCTCGGGTTCACGACGAGACGTTCATCCTGCGCACGGTGACGGGACACCGGGCCGAACCGCCGTCCCGGACCGTGGTGGACAACATCGAGCGCGCTTCGCAGGTGCTGGGGCTGCACGAAGACCCCTGGTGCGAACCGCTGAGCGCTCAGGATGATCGGGTGGGCGAGGGCGCGGACGCCGTCATCACCGCCTCGACCGCCGACAGCCATCAGGCCCCTGAAACCCAGCATGGCCCGTTCTTCTCGATCGGTACGGACACATCCGGCGCGCCCCACGCACACCGGCCCGTGCTCGCCGATCTGCTGAAGTTCGAGTCCGAGGAACCACACGACGCGCGGACCGGAACGGCGGTCAGCGGTCTCGACGAGGGAGAGGATCGCTGATCCATGGCAGGGGACGAACTTAGCGCCGCCTATCTGGACCTGGTGCGGCGCAACGGGCACAAGCCCTCTGAACTACTCGGCCCGGTCGCCGCCGAGGCTAAGGTGCTGGACACTGCCGCCCTCGGCCGCTACCTGCCGTGCCCGCTGTTCCTCACCGCGCAGGAGAAGACCCGGCTGACCGAGGACCTGGTCAATCTCCGCACCGCGTTGGCCAGCCTGCCGGACCGGCTCTTCGGCGGGGACCTGACGGCCTTCGCCCGCGCCGTGGGGATGACCGACACCCAGATCGACATGGCCTCGCGCAGCCGCGGCCGGGAGGTGACCCGGTTCGCGCGGGCCGACCTGCTGGCCGTGCCCGGCGGGTTCCAGATCGTGGAGTTCAACATGGGCAGCAACATCGGCGGGGTGGACATCGCCGAACTCGCGGGGGTGATGCTCAAACACCCGACGCTGGCCGGCTTCGCCGCCGAACACGCGTTGGAGTACACCGACACCCGGGTCGAGGCGCTGCACACGTTGTTCGCCGAGACGGGAGTCGCCCGCGAGGACGATCCCTTCATCGCGATCGTGGACTCCCCCGGCAGCTTCCCGTCTCTGGGGAAGTACCTGCGAGCCGCCGCCGAGACCTGGGGCGAGCGCTACGGAATCCGCGCCGGCGCCTGCCATTTGGGCGAACTGGAGTACGACGACGGCTCGGTCTGGCTGCGGGGGCAGCGGGTGGACGCGGTCTGGCGCGTGTTCATGCTGGAGAACCTGGTCTCGCGCCCCGACGAGGCCGCGGTGATGGCGCCCCTGGTGGCCGCGGCGGAAAGGGGCGAGGTCCAGATCTTCACCCCCTTGGACGCCGAGGTCTACGGCAGCAAGAACGCGCTGGCGATGGTCGCGGACCGGGCCAACCGCCACCTGTTCACCACCGGGGAACAGGCCAGCCTGGACCGGCTGCTGCCGTGGACCAGGATCCTGACCGAGGGCGAGAGCACCCTGGACGACGGCGAGCAGGTGGACTTGGTCGAGTACGCGCTGAAGAACCGCACCGATCTGGTCCTGAAGCCGACGCTGATGCACGGCGGCATCGGCGTGGTCCTGGGAACGGACCCGCACGTCACCCAGGAGTACTGGGAGGAGCAGGTGCGCCAGAGCCTGGACGGCGCCCACATCATCCAACGGTTGGTGCGATCCGCGCCCGACTACTTCCCGACGGAGGACGGGGAAATCGAACCCTACTCGGTGATGTGGGGCACCTTCACGACCGCGCGGGGCTACGGCGGCACGTACGGCCGGGCCGTTGCCGACGCCACGAGCACGACCGGCGTCATCAGCCAAGGCAACGGCGCCAAGGCCGCCGCCGCCCTGCACGCCACCCGCTGAGCTGTGCAGCGCAGGTAGTACGGGACCCGGCTGGGCTGTCCACACCAGTCCGCACGAGTCCGCACACGACGAGCCGCCTCCTCATCACGAGCGAGGCGGCTCGTCGTCCGTGGGAAGGGCGACGTGCACCGCCAGCCCGCCTCCAGCCCGGGGCTCGGCGTGCACAGTGCCGTGATGGGCCTGCACGACCACGCGCACGACCGACAGGCCCAGGCCGGAGCCGCGGGGATGGTCGGTGCGGTCGTGGTGCAGCCGGCGGAACGGTTCGAACAGGGCACTGGCATCGGACGGGTCGATCATCGAACCCGGATTCACGATGCACAGCCGCGCCCGGCCGTCCTCGGCGGCCCCGACCCGGATCCGCACCCAGCCGTCTTCGGCCCGGTTGTAGCGGATCGCGTTGTCGACGAGGTTGTGCACCACTCTGGTCAGCAACGCCGAGTCGCCGAGCAGCGGGGCCGCGACCAGTTCGGTGTGCAGCTCGACGCCCGCCGCCCGGGCGCTGTGTTGGTGCGCGGCCACGGCTTCCACAGCCAGCACGGCCAGGTCGACGCGCGCGGTGCGGTCGATGGTGGACTCGTCTTGGGCCAGCGCCAGCAGGCTGTCCAGCAGCCGCTCCTGCGCGACGGCGATGGTCAGCAGCCGGGTCCCGAGGCGGCGGGCGTCCGGCGAGGCGTTCGGGGCGGTGGCCGCGACCTCCGCGACGGCGCGCGCCGTGGCCAGCGGGGTACGCAGCTCGTGGGAGGCGTTGGCGACGAAGCGGCGCTGCCCGTCGAAGGAGCGCTCCAGCCGGCCCACCATCGCGTCGAAGGTGTCCGCGAGTTCCTTGAGTTCGTCGGCCGGACGCTTCAACGCGATCCGTTCGTGCAGATTGCGTTCGGCGATCCGGCGCGCGGTGGCGGTCACGGCGCGGACCGGGTCCAGCACGCGTCCGGCCAGTAGCCAGCCCAGGCAGGCGCTGAGCACCGCCAGGGCGAGCAGGGCCACGGCGCCGAGGGTGATGATCGACGTTCCCACCCGGCCCCGCAGGTTGTAGGGACTCACCGCCACGCTCGTACTGCTTCGCGGGGCGGGCACGGTGTTCGCCGGGTTGAAGGGGGTGGCTCTGGCGACGGCTAGGAAGTTCGGCAGCGAGGGCACGACGAGCAGATAGACGAGGACCAGCAGGATCAGTCCGGTCAGTATGGTCAGGGCGGTGTACCAGGATGCCAGCCGCAGCTGGATCGACGGGCGCCTCACGGGTTCACGGGATCCGGTAGCCGACGCCCTGGACCGTCTCGATCACCCACGGCACCCCGAGTTTGCGCCGCAGCCCGGTCATGGTCACGCGGACGGCGTTGGTGAACGGGTCGGCGTTCTCGTCCCAGGCCTTGTCCAACAGCCACTCGGTCGGGATCACCGCGCCGTCGGCGAGCAGCAACTCCTCCAACACCGCGAACTCCTTGGGGGACAAGCGGATCGGCATGTCGTCCCGGGTCACCTCGCGGCGCGCCGGGTCCAGGCGCACGCCGGCCCGGGTCAGGACCGGAGGCTTCGCGGCCCGGGTGCGTCGGCCCAGGGCCCGCACCCGGGCCGCCAGTTCCGCGAAGGCGAACGGCTTGCCCAGGTAGTCGTCGGCTCCCAACTCCAGACCGGCCACCCGATCGGGAACCGCGGAGGCCGCCGTCAGCATCAGGATGCGCAAGGCGCGCGGCTCGGTGGCGGACGTCCAGGCCCGGCAGACCTCGTCGCCGTGCACCCTCGGCAGATCACGGTCCAGTACGGCCACGTCGTAGACGCCGAGCACCTGCCGGTCCAGCGCGGCCTGTCCGTCGTAGACCACGTCGACGGCGAACCCCCGGTCGCGCAGCCCTTCGGCGATCGTGTCGGCCAGCAGGGTCTCGTCCTCGACCACCAATACGCGCATGGAGCCGATCCAAGTGGGCAAGCCTAAGAGCTTTGTAAGCACTCTGCTTAGAACTTGGCAACCACTATCCTTAGAACTTTGTAAGGACTCTGCTAGCACCCGTGTAACGGCCCCGGGGCCAGTGTTGCCTTCGTCATCCCCCGAAGCGGACGGAGCACCACTGTGCAGTTCGATCAACGTCGATGGGCATCGGCTGTGCTGGCCTGTGCCTGCACGGCCACATTGACCGTAAGCGGAGCCGGGACAGCGACCGCGGCGCAGTCCCGGGTCACCCTGTCCGGGACCGGCTACCAGAGCGATTACGGGCTCACGGACCTGGGCCCGTCGGATCCCGGCATCACGGTGACCGACAACCTCTATCTCAACGTCCGTGACCCGGCTCTGCTGGCCGCCGAGGCCCGCGCGGTCTCGACGCCGGGCAGCCCGGACTACGGGCACTACCTCACCGCCGCGCAGACCCAGGCCCTGGACCAACTCACCCCGGGTCAGCTCGGCATCGTCGAGGACTGGCTGAAGTCGGCCGGGCTGACGGTCAGCGAGCCGAACTGGCGGACCCTGCGCGTGACCGGGACGATCGGCCAGTTGGAGAAGGCGTTCGATGTGACCTTCCACAACTACGCCGATCCTTACCCCCAGGACCCCTATCACTGGCAGATACCCTCCACGGACCTGTCCGTGCCCGCCGGCGTCTCCCCGTTGATCTTCTCCCCCAGCGACTCCCAGTTTCCCGTCCCGATAGCCGGCCAGAGCAGTACCGAGCACTCGGCGAACGGGGCCTCGGGCCAGAAGACGGGCACGGGGGTGAACCGTCCGGCGCGGCTGGGAGGCGTGTCGTATCCGAACACCGCCGCGACCGGCACGCCCGGCGCGTCCTCCAGCGGATCGTCCGACGATTCCTGTGGGTCGTATTGGGGCCAGAAGCAGTTCACTGACTTGCCCCCGGTGAACGGGAAGGTGCCCGATGAGCCGCCCTGCGGCTACACCCCCGACCAGCTGCGCCACGCCTACGGTCTGGACAAGGCCGACCTGACCGGCAAGGGGCAGAACGTCGCCGTGATCACGCCGGCCATCGACACCCTGCAGCAGGACGTCGACACGTGGGCGAAGAAGGTGGGCACGCAGCCGCTGCGGCCGGGCCAGCTGACCGTAGTGCCCACTCCCGACGGCTCCCCCGCACCGACGCGCGCGAATGACGCGGGCGGGATGATCGAGAACACGTTGGACGTGGAGGCCGTGCACGGCATGGCCCCGGACGCGAACATCTTCTCCGTCGGCACGTCCGAGGCGGCCTACGGCTCGGTCCTCGACAGCCTCGTCTACACCCTCGATCACACCCCGGCCACGATCGTCTCGCTGTCCGTGGCGTTCCAGACGACGCCGAACCTGCAACAGGCCTACGACGCGGTGTATGAGGAGGGCGCGATTCAGGGAGTCGGCTTCTACTACTCCAGCGGCGACGGCGGACACGACCCGGCGACCGGCACCTATCTCAACCCCCAGGCCGGGGCCGACTTCGTCACCGGGGTCGGCGGCACCTCGCTGGGCGTCAACGCCAACGGCTCGCGCGAGTGGGAGACCGGCTGGGGCGATTCGGCCGGCCAGCTCAGCGCGGACGGCAAGTCCTGGCAGCCGATCAACGGCGGCATCGGCGGCGGCGCGGGCGGCGGCTGGATGACCGGTCAGCCGCAACCGTGGTACCAGCGCGGTGTGGTCTCCGGCCAGGAGGCCACCGGCCCGGACGGCAAGCGCGACCGCGTCGGTCCCGACGTGGGGATGGACGCCGACGGGATGACCGGGATGCTGATCGGCGGCACCGCGATCAGCGCGATAACGGAACCGGACCCCGCCACGTGGACCTACAAGGAGCGCCGCACCGGCGGCACCAGCTTGTCCGCTCCGCTGTTCGCCGGAGTGCAGGCGCTCGCGCAGCAGGCCCGGGGCGGCAAGGCGATCGGCTTCGCCAACCCGCTGCTGTACCAGCTGTCCGGCGCCGGCGCCTTCCGCGACATCACCGCGCTGACCGGCCCGGCGCCCGCCGCAGCGGTCTACACCCAGCTCAGCGCCACCACCTGGAACTGGATCCTGTACCAGGCGCTCGGCACGATGCCCGTGACCCCGCCCAGCACGCAGACCCCTGCGACCGGACCGGGCTTCGACACCACGACCGGGCTCGGCGCGCCGACCGGGCGCTACCTGTCGCTGATGCGTAGGCACTGACGTCTTCTCACGGTTCGCGTTCCTGCGGCCACGCCCGCTCGCCGCTGCAGCGGCGAGCGGGTTCAGGCGCTGCTCAGGAGCAGCTGCGGTTACATCAGGAGCAGCTGCAGTTACAGCAGTTCGGCGGCGGCGCGCAGCAGTACGAGGCGCTGGCCTCGGTCATGCCGTGCCCGGTGGTCAGGGTCTCGCCCTGCTCGCCGGCGGTCAGCGCGTCCAGGTCCAGGCTCAACGCGCTGAGGTCTCCGAGCGCATCGGCGAGCGAGGGAGCTTCGGGCTTGAACTCGTCCATCGAATCCTCCTTGGCCGTTCCACCAGCTGACGACTGGCCTTTCGACCAGGCATCGCGGTGGGTTGACGGGTTATCAGGGTGATGACCCGCGGCGGACGATACTTGAGAAATTCGAGCCGGGGAAGAGGGTGGACTAGACCAATTCGGGCTGCTAGCGTCGCCCGCTACTGGCCCGTTGGAAGCCGCTCGCAATCCCGGAGGCATGGCTCTTGAACGCTCTCGAACCGCGTGGAGCGCCATGAAGCCGCGGCTGCTCCCGGACACCCGGTTGATTCCCTCCAAGGGGGGCGTCGTCATCTGCGGACCGCAGCACACTGCGGCGCTGGGCGTGCCGGACTTGTATCCGTGGATCGAGCGGCTACGCCCGTTCCTCGACGGCGGTCGCTGCCTCGAAGACCTGGTCGCGGGCCTGCCGCCGGAGGTCGCCGGGCAGGTGGGCGGCGTGGTCGAGCTGCTGGTGCGCGAAGGCTTCGTGCGCGACGCCGCGGCGGACGAGGCGCACACGCTCAGTCCCGCGGTGCGGGAACGGCACGCGGCGATGATCGACTTCATCGAGCTTCAGAGTCCTGATTCCCCCGAGCGCCGGTTCGAGCGCTATCGGCGTAGCGCGCCGGTGGTCGTCGGGTCGGGGCGGCTGGCGTGTGCCGTCGCCTTGGCGCTGTTGCAGACCGGAGTCGAGTTCGTACGCTTATACACGCCGGGACCGGAACCGGCGGCGGGGACGGGCGAAGGGACTTCGGCGCACGTCGATCGGCTCGTGGAGTGTGCGGCTGCGGTGCTGCACGACGATCCCGAGGCCCGGCTTCAGCACACTGACGGAGACACCGATCGCGAGCTCGACGCGGCGATAGCCGGCGCTGGAGCGCTGCTGTTCTGCGCGGACGCCGGCGGAACGGATGCCGTGGCGATGGCCGCGCGGATCGAGGCGCTGGCGAGTCGTACGGATACGGCGTATGGCCGGATCCTCGTGGCGAACGATCGCGCGTCCATCAGCGCGGTCGGGAAGGCGACGACCGCCGAGGCGACCGGCTTTGCCGAGGGGTCTTCACCCGCACCCGACGGCCGCGAAAGCCCATACCTGGCGGGACCGACCGCGGCTCTCGCCGCGCACCAGCTCTGCCTGCACCTGCTCGGCTTCGCCGCCGGGCTCGGCAAGGACGGCGAAGGAGCCGAGCTCGATCTGGCGACGGCCCGCTTCGATCAGGTCCGGGCATGGTGACCGCCACGCAATCCGCGTTCGCCGGAGACCGCGTGTGGACCGACACCGTCGACTCGCGCCGCGCGATTCCCGCCTCGCTTGAGCACGCGGACAGCCATGGCGCCGACGCGAGCGGAGCCTGGGCCACCTCCTCAGCGCCGACGGACCGTGCCGAAATCCGGATCGCCTTGCCGCCGCCGGCACTGCGACTCCCGCACGACAGCGACCCCGACGACAGCGACCCGCTCGGCCTGTCCACGCTGCTCTACTACGCCGTCGGCCTGACCGGACACGACCCGCGGGCCGGCCGATGGCCGCTGCACCGCGCGGTCGCCTCGGCCCGCTGCCTCTACCCCACCGAGTGTCAGGTGCTGTTGCCCCACGGCATATACCGCTACGACGCCACGCACCACCACCTGCTGAAGACAGCCGAGCTCGACCCGGGATCAGCGACCCGGCTGCTACACGACATCGGCGCCCGCGCCGCGTTGGTCGTCACCTCCCGGCCCACGCGGACGGCGCGACTCTACGGGGACTACGCGCCACGCCTGTGTGCTCAGGAAGCAGGCATGACAGTCGGAGCGCTGCACCTGACGGCCGTCGCTTCCGGTCTGGATGTCGAGATTCATCAGGATCCGGACATACTGTCCGCGCTCGGCGATGGCTGGCTCGACTCCGACTCCGACACCGACTCCGACACCGACACCGACACCGACACCGAATACGCCATGGCTTGTCTCGCAGTGGCACCCCGGTCAGGCGATGCTCTAAGCGGGCAGACCTGGGTCCCCGCCGAACTCGCGAAGGTTGTCAGGGCCCGCCATTCCGGCCCGCTCATCTTCGACCCCGTGCCCGAACCGGCTCCCCGTGCGCTGCTCGATGACCTCGCCCGCGCGCTGGCCACCTCTCCGCTGCCGGACTGCTCCGCGTACCTGTGCGTGAATCGCGTATCGGAGACGCCCTGCGGCATCTACCGCACCGTGCCCGGAGACCGTGGATGGCAGCTGATCGCAGAGCGAGATGTCGTGCCCGACCTGGAACGCATCGGCCAGACGGACGGCCGGGTCTCGCTGAACTTCCGTTCCGCCGCCGCGACCGTCTACCTGGCGGTTCCCCGCGCCCGAGCCGTCGAGCAGTACGGAGACGACGCCTTTCGCAGAGTGCATCTCGCAGCCGGTGCCGCCGCGCACCGGGTCACCATCGCAGCGGCCTGCCACGGCCTGGCCGCCCGCGTGCACAACGGGTACGACGCCGCCGCCGCGCACCACGCGCTCGGCCTGTCCGACCCCGGGGAGACGGTCGTGTTCCAGCTGGCGATCGGCCGCGTCGGCAACCACGCGGGCCTGCGCCTGCCCGTGGTGTTCTGAGCGGCGATCGACATGTCACTCCACGCTGACCGGCACCCCGACCAAGGCATCGGGGTACGCGTGGCCGGCCTGCCCGCCGATGCCCTCGACGCCTCTCGTCTGGTGCGGAGCACGGAGATCGCGGTCGGGATCGTGCGGCTGGACCGGGATGTCGAGGAAGACGCCGCCGTGATCTCGGCCGAGCTGCATCAGCTGATCGGTGACCCGGGGGCGCGGGCACAGGCGCTCAAGCCGTCGCTGGTCGGACTGCGGCGCGCTGTGCATCGAGGGATCCGCATCAGGGCACTGCTCGACACCACCGGCGTTCCCGAAGTGCTCGGCCCGCGATTGGCAGAACGGATCGAGCGGCACCTGAAGCTACGCGATGAGCGCGCGGAAGCCTTTCACGAGCTCGAACGCGTGCGGGCCGACGAGCTGAGCCAAGCCGCCGTGGCGCTGGCGGATCTCCTGCATGACGAGGACTTCGCCTTCGGCGTCAGCTACGCGAGCCCCGACCTCTACGAGGACTCGAACCGCTGGGCAGGCCGGCTGCGCGAGGACTCCGGACGCCGCGAACTGGACAAGGCAGGCGTCCGGCTGGCCAAGTACGCGGCGCGCGCCATGGCCAAGCCGAGCCCGCTGTCCACGTTCGCCGCGAGCGGGCTGGGGCGGTGGAGCGCCGCTCAGGAGCCGGGAACCGGTAACCGTCCGGCGGCATGGTTGGAGCCGACGCAACGCGGACACACCGTCGAGCTGAGCCTGCTCCCCCTGTCGCGCATCGCCGCCGCCCTCGCTCACCTTCCCGATTTCGACGCGGTCGCCCGCTTGCGAGTGAATCCGTTCACTGCCACCGAATCGGTTGCGGGAGGCGATCGGCTGCTGTTCACAGCGCCAGGCCCGGCGGGCTCGGTACGCTCACTCGCCCTCAACGAATCGCTCGCGGCCCTGTTGCACGCGGCACGCTCAGCACGCACCCCGGCCGACCTGAGCTCGACGCTGCGCGAGGCTGCCGGGCAAGCGAATCCGGAGGACGCGGCTTCGGCGACAATCCATCCGCTTGTTGCGCAGCTCATCTCGGCGGGCCTGCTAGAGCGCCTGCTGCCGGTGCCCGACCAGGAGCTCGATGCCGCGACCCTCGCCACGTGGCTGGACGAGAACTCGCCGGTCGACGGCCGTAGTGAGCGATTGGCCGGCGTGTTGGACGCTCTGCACGCCATCGCGGCGGACCTCGAACACTATCCGCGTACCGCCCCTGTCGAGCATCGGCCGATCGCACGACGGCTCCATCGCAACACGGCCAGTGCGGCTCGGCGTCTCGGACTGATCGCCTCAGATGACGAACTCGACCCTCGCGCCACCTTCTTTCACAACAGTGTGCTGAGTTCGGACGCTGCGGTCCTCGATCAGTCCGCCTGGCAAGACGTGGTGACGCACCTGTCCCTGGTGCCTGGCCTGCTGGCGCCGTTCGACACACTCACTCCGCGTCGCACCGCGCTGTACGAGCGCGCCGTCACGGAGTCGGGCGCGGGATTCCGCCAGCCGCTGGTCTCCTTCGTGCGGGACTTCGGGTCTTGGTGGGAGGAGCAGGACAGCTATGAACCCATCCCGCGTGACGCCGAACGACAGGCCGCGGTTCTGCGGCTGGTCGAACGGGGTCGCCTCGATCCCGAATCCGTGCGGGATCTGACTGCCGACTGGATCGAGCCACCCGCCAGCCACGACCGGTACACGTGCTACGTCCAGGCGTTTCCCGATGGTGAGGGACGGATCGGCGCCGTCCTCAATACTCTGGCTTGCGGCCGAGGTATCTGGCGCGCTCGGACGAACAGGCTGCTCCAGGTGGCCCAGCTCGGCGGATCGCACGACGATCTTGACGAGCCCGCGGCCGGACCCCTGTACGCCGAACTGGACGGCGGTTTCGCCAGTACCCTGAATCAACGCACGCCGGAGTTGCGGTACGCGATCGACCTCGCGGCGAGCTGGAGCGGGCGCGACCGGCGGCACCGCATCAACCCGGACGACCTGATGGTGACCGCTGATCCGGCCGGTCAGCGCCTGCGGTTGGAATCCCGATCGTCAGGCCGTGAGGTGCGGCCGATGCACCTCGGATTGCTCGCGACTCCGCTGCTGCCGATGCCCGCCCGGCTTCTGGTGGAGGCGTTCGGTCAGACCTCGTACTCTTTCTGGTCGGACTGGCCGCAGTTCTGGCCTGCTCAAGCTGCTCTGACTGCTCAGACTGCTCAGTTCACGACGGCTGCGCCGGGTGCGCCGAGTCGGCTGCCTCGGGTCACGCTGGGCTCGGTGGTGCTGCGCCGGGCCGCCTGGTTCCTGCCGCCCGGCACGGCGCCGACTCCGGACCCGGCGCGCTCCGACGCCTCGTTCCTGGTCCAGCTGCACGACTGGCGCGAGCGGCATGCCGTGCCGATGCGCTGCTTCCTGCGCGTGCTGACCGTGCGGACCCCTGGCGCGCTGCCGGGGGCGACAGTACAGGACAAGGACCGCAAGCCGCTGTACGTCGACTTCTCACACCGGCATCTGGTGCGGGTGTTCGAGAACGCGGCGGCCTCCGGACGCCCGCTGCTGCTGACCGAGGCGCTGCCAGACCTCGCCGACGCGCCCGCCTACCCGTCGGGAAGCCGGCACGCGGCCGAGTTCGTCCTCGAGGTGGGCTCGTCCTTGGAAGGAGCCTGACGTGGACGAAGGGGATCAGTGGGTCGGCGTCCACATCTACACGACGACACCGCTCGACTCGATCATCAGGGAACTGCTCCCTGAGTTGCTCTCCGAGCTGCGGGGGCAGGGCCTGATCGGGTCATGGTTCTTCCTGCGGCACTGGGCCGACGGACCGCACCTGAGGGTTCGGCTTCGGCTCGCCGAGGCTGAGCACGAGGAGGAAGTTCGCGCTCTGGTATCGGGGCACGTCACCGCGCTCTTTTCCAAGATTCCCCCGTCGCGGCCGATGGCCGAGCCGGACTATCTCGAACTGGCGCGCAGGCTTGCGGTGTGGGAACCGGACGTCGAGGTGGGCGGGCTGGCTCCGAACGACAGCCACGCCTTCGTACCCTACCGGCCTGAGCACAACAAATACGGGTACGGATTCGCTTTGCGCGCGGCCGAGGAACACTTCGGGGTGTGCAGCGAGCTCGCGCTGGCCGCCGTGTGCGAGGGCTGGGACGAGCAACAGCGCACGGCGCACTGCTTCGCGCTGCTGTCCGGCGGTATCGCCGCGCCACCGGCGGGCCCGGCTGTCAGCTCGGCGATCCAGGAGCTCTACCGGCGTCAGCGCGCCGCGTTGCTGCCGGTGGCCCGCGCCGCCCGCGCCGCGCCGGACATGCCGCCCGGGCCGAGCCGCGATCCGGCCGGGCGCTGGCTCGACTCCGTGCGCGTCGCCGGCGTCCACGCCGCGGACCCGAGCACGCTGGCTGCCGGCCTGGGCCATCTGGCCTGCAACCGGCTCGGCGTGCGACTCGGCCAAGAGGCGGTGCTTCGCGGCCTGGCGAACTTGGCCGTGCGGGACCTGGCCGACATATCCGCACCAAGCTCGGTACCAAGCCGGGCAGCAAGCTCCCCGACCACCTCCACCGATCGTGTCGAACCGGAACGAGGACTGTCATGACCCTGACACCAGTGTCGGCGGCCGGCGAGTGGCGTGCGGCGCACATCGCCTACTTCGCCGAGGACCGGGACCGGCTGCTGCTCGAGGCGATCCGGCCGACCATCGAGCGCTGCCGGCCGCACGTCGACTCCATCTATGTCCTGCGGCACTGGCGACGCGGCCCGCATCTGCGGCTGGTCGTGCACGCCGAGCCCGCGGTCTTCGACGCCGTGGTCGGGCCCGCGGTGACCGAGCTCGTCGGCGGGTATCTGCGTGCGCATCCGTCCGCCGCGCCGGCGCTCGACGTGGCGCGGGTGCTGCCCGCGCACCGCCGGCTCGCCGAACTCGAGCGCGAGCCCGGACCGCTCACGCCGTTCTACCAGGACAACACGATCACCTGGCACGAGCACGACCGCCGGATCGAGGTGCTGGGCTGCCCGGTCGGCGCGGACGAGCTCGCCCTGTTCTACGACACCACCAACACCCACCTGTTCGAGCACCTCGAAGCGGTCGCGGCCGGCGCCGACCGGCAGGTACTGGCGCTCCGCCTGATGCTGGCCACGGCGCACGCCCTGTGCCGCCACCCCCAGGACCCGACGATCCGGCGCGGCTTCGTCTCGCTCCGCTCGCACGCCGAGGGCTACCTCAGCACCGTCCCGCCGACGGCCCGCGACACGTTCGAGCAGAACTACGCCGGCAACCGCGCCGCGCTGACCGGGCTGGTGCGATCGGTGGTCGATGTCCTCGACGCTGACGAGGCAGCCAACCATGAATCCTTCGAGCGCCGTTGGATAGCGGCCATCGAACCGCTCGGTGCCCGATGGGCCGCCCTCTACGAAGCCGGCGAGATCCCCGAAGCGGACATCCCGACCGACGCCGAGAACGGCATCGAGCCGATGCTCGAACGCAGCCCCCTGCACAAGGCCATCGCGGGCAACATCGCCTACAAGGACATGATGTACCGCGATCCCCGCTTTCTACGCTACCGACTGATGCTCAACTACACCTACCTGCACCTCACCCGGCTCGGTGTTCCGGGCCTGACCCGCTATCTGCTCTGCCACCTCGCCGCCAACGCCGTCGAGGAGGTCTACGGCGTCAGCGCGCTGGACCTGGTGCTCCGGACCGTCGCGGACCACCCCAACCCCGAGCCAGAACCGAAGCAGCCGGTGTCCGCAACAGCCGGCCTGGCGTGAGATGACACCGACGAGCGAATATCCGTTCCGAGCCGAGACCGGCGGGCACGCGGCGCGGCGGTTCCACGCCGAGTACGGAAGCCCGCTGCCCACGATGGACCTGGCCGCACGCAACACGGCAGCCAAGGTTCATCGCGGGGCGGAAGTGCAGGCCCTGAGCTATCCACCCCCGGCGTGGAGCGGCGTGGATCCCTCAAGCGCCGAGGGACTAAGCACTCTGCTAGCGCTGCTCTACGGCGGCAATCGCATCGAGTGGTCGCGCGGCGGCGTGGGTCTGGGCCGTTCGGTGCCCTCAGGTGGCGGCGCGTATCCGGGTGAGGTATACGTCGCGACCGAATTCGGGCTCTGCCATTACCTGCCCGGCGCCCATGCCCTGGAACTGCTGCGCCCGGACGACCTGCGCTCCGACCTCGCGGGCTGCCTCAGCCTGGCGCCTGAGTCGCCTCCGGAGCTGCTGCTGCTGTTCACTTCGCGGCACGACTCGAACCTCGCCCGGTACGGCGGCTTCGGACACCGGCTCCAAGCATTGGACACCGGGGTGGTGGCCGGTCAGTCGTCGGCCCTGCTGGACGCGGCCGGGCTGCGGCCGCGCGTGCACGGCATCTTCGACGAGGACCGGTTGGGGAAGTATCTGGGCCTGGACCAGACGGCCGAGACGGTCCGTGCGGTCGTGACCGCGGGCCCTGCCATCCTGCCCGGCGCCACGACCTCCGTGATCACTCGCACCCCGCGACGGCACACGCCACGATCGGGGTTCGCGGTCGCGGAGATCGATCGCGCGCAGGTTCTGTCGATCCTCGGCGAGGTGGCCGGGACCGTGGAAGCCGACTTCACGTCCGGGGCTGATCTGCGTTGCGTCGCGGGCCGGGTCTCCGGGCTCGGCGTCGGCTGCCACCGGTTCGACGGCGCGTCTGGAGAACTCACGCCCGGGCTTGCAGGTGTCACGCCTCGCGAGTTGTTCGCCGCCGGGAGCTTCGGGGAGCTCGCGGGGTTCGAAGCGGCCTGCGCGCTCCTGGTCGTGGGTGACTACGAACACGGATACGCGACGCACGGCGACCGGTGGTACCGGCTGCTCAACGTGTCCGCGGGACTCCTCGGCCTGCGGATCTCGCTGGCTGCCACGGGAGCCGGGCTCGCTGCGGGGCTCAGGTGCGACTTCATCGTCGCGCAGGCCGACCGGATCATCGGGGACGAGCATCCGAATCGGGATCCGAATCGGGATCGGGATCGGGATCGGGATCGGGATCGGGATCGGGATCGGGATCGGGATCGGGATCAGACTGTCCTGCTGACCGTACTGATCGGACACGAACGTGCCGTACCCGCGCCGGCGTATTCACTGCTCCCCATCGAGGACGGCCGATGATCACGCTCCGGTCCGCGCCGAAGCTCCGCGATGACGTCTTCGTGGTGCCGAGCGGCCGACAGACTGCTTATATACATTCGAGCCGCGGCATCGAGCTCATCGCCGAGCCGGGGTCCTATGCCTGGATCGAGCGTCTGACCCCGTTCCTGAACGGGGCCAGCACGGTCGAGCGCCTGGTGACGGGGCTGGACGACGAGCGTCGGTCCGCCGTGCTCGGCGTCCTGGCCCGCTTGGACGCGCTCGGCCTGATCGAGGACTCGGCCGACGACGGGCCCGCGCGGCGTGAGCAGTCCTTCGCCGACGCCGACGTCCTGGTTCTCGGCGCGGGGCAGGCGGCCGACGTACTCGCGCGGCATCTGAATAGCGTCGGCGTGGCGAAGGTCGCGGTGAGCCACGACCCTGATTCGGTGGGACACGGTCACGATGCCGTCGTCGTGCTCGCCGGGACCGGGCTTCCGCTACCGGTGACCGTTCTCGCAGGGCTCGATGATCGTTGCCGGCGTAACGGCGTCTGGTTCGTCCCGGCCGCCGCCGATGATGCGGCGTGCTGGATCGGGCCGGTCTTGCGGCCGGGTGCGACGCGCCTGGCCGGGGGTTGGATCGGGGCTTGGCTGCGTATCCACGGGCAACGCGGTGCCGCACCGGCGCGCCGTCCTATCGAACCAGTCGCCGTGGAGATCGCGGCGGCTCAGCTGGTGCACCGGTTCCGCGAGCTGGCCACCGCCGAGGACGACACGCGCCAAGACGTCCTGATCCGGCTCGACCTGAACGACCTGTCCACGAGCCGGCACAGCTACCGGCCTCATCCCGCGGCGCTCCCGGCCGCTGCGCAGAGCGAGTCCGAGTTCCTGGCCTCGATCGCCGCGCTGCGTGCCGCGCCAGCCGTGGATGCGCAGGAGTTCTCCCGGCGGGCGGCGCAGTGCATCGACGAACGCACGGGGCTCATCGGCAGCCTGGATGAGGAGGGCCTGCCGCAGTTCCCGCGCCGCGCGACGACGGCTACGGTGCGCGATCCGCGCGGCGCCGCCCCAGACGATCAGCCGCACCGCGTTTACGGCGTGGCGCCGGACTTCGGCACGGCGCGGATCCTGGCGGCCCGGCGGGCGCTGGCGCGCTACGCGAGTCTGGCTCTCGATCCGAGACGCTTCGTGCCGACGGGTTCGGGTCCGGCGGTGTGGGCTTGGTCGCCGGAGCGTGAAGCTGCGACGCTTGTGCCGGCGTCGGCGGTCGTGCCTGAGTCGGTGGTCGTGTCGAGCGCGAAGGCGGTTCCCGGCTCGCGGGGCCTGGGGCACGGGCTTGAGTGGGATGAAGCCGTGGACACCGCGCTCAGGAGTCTGCGCGGGGTTCCGCGTCATCGTGCGTTGATAGTCCCGCTCGATCACGATCCCGCCGCCGTCGAGGCGCTGCCCTATCTGGTGAAGGCCGTGGTCATCGATGCCTGATAACACCTTGCACGGTATTCGGATCCTGACTGCGGACACCGCCGAGGCCGGCCGGATCATGGCCGATGCCGCGCGGACGGCCGAGATTGCTTGGCTGCCTGTCATCGCGGAGCTGGATCGAGTCGTCATCGGGCCGGTGGTGCGGCCTGGCGTTGCGGGCTGCGACCTGTGCCTGGCCGAGCGCCGAGCCGGGGCGCGTTCGGATCACGCGGAGAACCGGGCGCTGAGCGAACGCTACGGGACTGCGTTCAGCGCGCACGTATCGCCGCTGCTCACCCCACTCGCGGCGGACCTGGCCGCGACGCTTGCCGAGGCCTTGTGCGGCCGGGCGTCGGAGTCCGAAGGCGAGCTGCGTACCGTGACCGTGCTGCGGCTGGCGGACCTGCGCGTGACGCACCACAAGTTCCTGCCCGATCCGCACTGCCCGCACTGTGGCCAGATGCCCGACGACGCCCCGGAACTCGCCGTGATCCCGCGGCAGGTCAGGCTGAAGCCCTCGCCTGCCGGCACCCGGGTCCGTGACCTGTTGAGCGAAGCGGCAGCGTTGGAAACGCTCTATGCCGACGACGAGACCGGGATCGTCAAGGACCTCAGGGCGCGCGGGTTGCACACGCTGCCTTTTGTGGAGTCGAAGGTGGGGCCGCGTGAGTCGGTCGACGGCGGCTACGGTCGGGCCTTCGACTTCCGCACCGCCAGGGTGACCGCCGTTGCCGAGGCCCTGGAACGCCTCGGCGGCGGTCGGCCGGGAGGCCGACGCACCGTCGTCTCGGGCAGCTACCGCGAGTTGTCCGCGACCCACTCGGGCGCGGTGCTGGATCCGAGTACGGTCGGCATGCACGACCCCGCGCGTTATCAGGAGGCTGGTTTTCCCTACCAGGCCTACCATCCGGATCTGAGCATGCCGTGGGTCTGGGGCTTCTCGCTCACCGACGAGCACCCGGTCCTGGTGCCGGAGAGCCTGGCTTATTACCGGACGCAGCGGCACGCGAGCGGGCCGCGTCCGTTCGTCTCCGAGATCTCCAACGGTTGCGCGCTGGGCGGCTGCATCGAAGAGGCGGCGCTCTACGGGCTGCTGGAGTTGGCCGAGCGCGATGCTTTTCTGCGTACCTGGTACACCCGGACCCCTGCGCCGCTGATCGATCTGACGACGGCGCGGGACCGGCGGATTCCGTTGCTCGCGGACCAGATCCGGGTGCGGCAGGGCTACGACGTAGAGGTCTTCGATGTGACCGGCGAGGAGGGCGTGCCCTGCTTCTGGGCGCTCGCCAGGGACCGCGTCCACCGCCCCGACCGGCCGGCCGTGCTCTGCGCCGCGGGATCAGGGCTCGATCCCGAGCGCGGCGTGCTGTCGGCGCTCTACGAACTCGTCACCGCGGTCGAGGCCTACCTCATGCTCTACCCGGAGCGCGCGCACGAGGCGGAGCGGATGCGCCTGGACTCGGAGGCGGTCCGGCTGATGGACGACCACGCGCTGCTGTACTGCGACGCCGTCGCCGCCGAGCGCCTGGACTTCCTGCGCGGCGCCGGACACCCGGACTCGCCGACACCGACACCGACACCACTGGACCTCGCGGCACTCGCCGAGCGGTACGCCTGGCCGCCCAACCCGGACCTGCGGGCCGACCTCGACGCCTTGGTCCGGCGCTACGCGGCGAGCGGCCTCGAAGTGATCGTCGTGGACCAGACGACGCCGGTCCACGCGGCGGCGCGGCTGGCGTGTGCGAAGGTGCTGGCGCCGGGGCTGCTGCCGATGACGTTCGGGCACCACTTGCGGCGGGTCGAGGGCTTGGGCTTGGGCCGGGCGATGCGGGTGCCGCTTCGGGGCGGTGCTGGCGGCACCAGCGCTGGTGGCGGCGGCACCGACAGGATGATGACAGCGACTGAGGTCAATCCTTGGCCGCATCCGTTTCCGTAAGGCTTGTGGCTTGCGTCATCCCATCGGCCTACGCCCACGCGAACCGCATCGCGCCGCTGCATAGCATCCAACAGGGGGCGTCAGAGCTTGCAGACAGACCCGTGTGGAAGGAAACAGCTGATGGCTGACAACGGCACCCGCGTGAAGGCCGCCGACGACCCCATCGTGTACGTCGTGCTCGAGGGCAAACGGCGTGCGCTGAACGAGGCCTCGTACCTGAACATCTTCAATGACTGGGAAGGCATCGTCGAGACCGACGTCAACGGTATCGAGGACGGTGGCGCCATTCAGGACGGCTACATCGGCAACGCGAACGGTGAGAGCTACCTGGTCGCCGACACCGTCAAGTACCGCATCAACGGGAACGCCACCGCCGAGCAGCTGAACCTGAAGGTCACCGCGCCGCGCGCGCTGTCCGCCGAGGACGCCGGGCGGCTCAGCGACGGACCGCAGCTGGGCTGACCGGCACCGCTGCCGGTTCCTCCGCCGATACCCCCGTCCACCTGCGTCGATATCCTGGCCGGTAGCCAGGCGGCAGGTGGGCGGGGGTCGGCGTTCCCCGGCAGTCGGGGGTCTCGCGTTCCCCGTCAGCGGACGGCGGCGGCCTGGCTGGTCCAGGTGGCGTACATCCGCGCGTAGCGGCCACCGGCGGCGACCAGCTGCTCATGCGGACCAGCCTCGACGATCCGCCCCCCGTCGATGACGACGATCCGGTCGGCCTTCATCGCGGTGGAGAGCCGGGGCCGGGCCAGGAACGCCCTGGCCAGGGCGACGAGCTGGCGGCGCAGCGAGTCCAATCGCACGTCCCGTAGGTCGTGGCCGTCGATGAGGACCCGGCCCTGGGTGGGGTCGTAGAAGCGGGTGACCAGTTTGGCGAGGGTGGACTTGCCGGCGCCGGTGGGGCCGACGAGCGCCACGGTCTCGCCGGCGCGGACCGCCAGCGACACGTCGGAGATCACCGGCCGGTCGGGAAGGTAGCCGAACGCCACGTCCTCGAAGACGACCGCGCCCTGAACCTCCGGCAGGTCGACGGCGCCGGGGGCCTGCTCGACCTCCGGCCGGGTGCCGAGCAGCTGCCGGAGCTTCACGATCGAAGACTGCCCCTGCTGATAGGTGTTGTACTGCTGCACCAGCTGCTGGATGGGCTGGAAGAAGGCGCCGAGGGAAAGCAGGAACGCGACCAGCTCACCGATCGTCAGCTGGCGGTCGCGGACCAGGCCGGCGCCGATGGCCAGCAGCGCGACCTGTCCGGCCAGGCTGATCGTGGACACCCGGTGCGCGATGACCAACGTCGTCCGGCCGGCCGGCAGGGTCCGCAGCCCGGCGTGGATCTCCCGCTCGACCTGGACATCGACGGCGCTGGTGGCGTCGTCCAGAACCAGCACCGGCGGATTCGCCAGCAGCACCCGGGCGATCGCGAGGCGCTGCCGCTGCCCGCCGGACAGGGTGTAGCCGCGTTCGCCGATCACGGTGTCGTAGCCGCCGGGCAGCTCGGTGATGAACCCGTGCGCCCCGGCCAACCGGGCCACCCGCTCGACGTCGGTGATGTCCGCGTCGGGGCGCCCGTAGGCGATGTTGTCACGGACCGACGCGGAGAACAGGAACGTCTCGTCCAGCACGATGCCGACGGTGTCGCGCAGGCTATGGGCGTCAGCTCCCGTACGTCGTGCCCGTCCACGGTGACCGAACCGCCGCGCACGTCGTAGAACCGCGGCAGCAGCCTGGCCGCGGTGGACTTGCCGGAGCCGGTCCGGCCGAGCAGCGCCACCGTCTCGCCGGCGCGCAGCCGCAGCGAGAAGCCGTTCAGCACGTCGGGGCCGTCGCCGTAGCCGAAGGTCACGTCGGTGAACTCGACCTCGCCGCGCGCGCCGGTGAGCGCGCGGGCCCGCGGCTGGTCTGCGGCTGGTCCGCGGCTGGTCCGCGACATGTCGGTCGGCGGGCGGGATCCGTTGGCGGGTGGGGTTTGCTGG